>NZ_RZSC01000270.1:0-7479 GCF_003998155.1 Mesorhizobium sp. M1E.F.Ca.ET.063.01.1.1 | reverse complement strand
CCTCATACTTCTGAACGAGGGCCTGGATGTTGATCTTGGATCCCGGAAGCATGCGGCACGAAATGATATCGTGGCGCAGCTGCTCGTAAACGTCGTTGGCAATAGTGCGGGCTACCGAGTCCATCTCAATGTCGCTTGTCTGGCCGTAGAAGTGATTGCGAAATGGGTTTGTTCGGTCTGCGAGGGGGCGCTCCTGCTGGCCCGGGCTGGGCTGCTCGACGGCCACAAGGCGACGACGCACTGGGCATTCGTCGACTGCCTGCGCCGCTTTCCGGCAATCGAAGTAGCCAAGGGCCACCCGCGTTTTGTCGAGTCAGGCAACCGGCTGACCGGCGGCGGCATATCTTCGGGACTCGATGAAGCGCTGCACCTTATTTCCCGGCTTTTTGACGACCAGACCGCCGTCGAGGTTCAGATAACGACCCAGTATTTCCCTGTGCCGCCGGTTGCAGGAAGGATTCCATCTGAGATGCCAACATGCATGGTTCAATGGTGAAAGTATCGTTCGAGGCGGAAGGCCGGGCAACGCCACAATTGGTGCGACATAAGACGAAGCCGCAGAAAGTCGCCATCGTCGATGAGTCGAGCGTATAGGTGGCAAAGTCGATCAGACGGTCGACATGTGGAGCAAAGCCACCCTCCACATGCAATGGACGGATGTCGCTGTGGTTCGGAACCGACGTTCGGCAATGCAGATTCAGATCGCCAGACTGAACTGCTCCAGGCTTTGCCTCCAAACAACGCAGTTGGCGACATTGGCGACTGGCCCTTGACGATGACGGCACCAGCCATCGTCCCCTCACGGGATGGCCCTACACGTTCGCAGCCCGCTCATGAGGATCCTTCAGCTTGCCCATGATGGGGCCTCAGCAGCCCACCACAACTCAACAAAATCAAAGCGATGCGCGGAGGTTCGCTATAAAACCCGGCTAACCACGGGACGAAATAGCGCTAAGTCATTGATAAATAACAACAATGGCGGGCCCGGAGGACGTATTCACATCTCTGATTTCATTGTCTTTTTCGTGGGCCAAAATAGGAAATCTTCCCGTATCGCTCCCTATGGTCCCGCGCCTAAGCAAAGGAGCGCGGCACGGGATAGGGCTTCATGCAAGCTCCTAGGATGTGGGCTTTGCTTGGCATGATTTCGCGGTTGGTAGCGATCAGCCGCCGCTGTCCAATTCCGTTCCGGTTCGCAGGCACTCAAGATAGGCGCGATAGGCGAAGCTGCGGTCGCGCTTCTTTCCTGTAGTTTCCACGAGAATATTGGTTTCGGTCAGCGCCTCGATCGCACGGATCGCGGTCGGCTTGCTTGCGCCGATCAACTTTGTGACCGAGGCAACGCTCACGATTGGGTGACGCGGCAATTGCTCGAACAGTCTCACTGCCGAGACGGAGGCGGAATGGGCTTCGAGCAATCGCACCCGGTCCGCGGAGACGAGATTGAACAGTTCCCGCGCCGAGGTGACGGCTTCATCGGAAATCGTGGCGACCCCATCGAGAAAGAAGTCGATCCAGCCCTCCCAGTTCCCTTCCAGCCGGACCAGATTGAGGCGCCGGTAGTACTCTTCCCGGTGGCGTTTGAAAAACAGGCTGAGATAGAGGAGCGGCGCTTTCAGCAAGCCCCAGTGCTCCAAGAGCAGAGCGATCAGGAGCCGCCCGATTCGCCCGTTGCCGTCGAGATAGGGATGAATGGTCTCGAACTGCACGTGGAGAAGACCCGCCCGCATCAGCTTCGGTAGCGGATCGTCGACGTGGATGTATTTCTCAAATTCGCTGAGAAGCTGGGGAAGCTTATCCGGTGGCGGCGGAACGTAGACCGCATTGCCTGGCCGGCTTCCCCCGATCCAGTTCTGGCTGCGGCGCACGTCTCCGGGCTGCTTGTTCGAACCGCGCACGCCGCGCATCAACCGCTTGTGCGCCTCGTTCAGGAGCCGCATGGAAATTGGCAGCCCCTGCATCGACGCAAGCTGGTCGCGGGCATAGGCGAGCGCGTCGAGGTAGTTCGTGACCTCTTCCACGTCGGCATTGGGTGCCGGCCCCTCTTCGGCCTCGAAAGCGAGAAGGTCCACGAGTGACGCCTGCGTGCCCTCGATCTGCGACGAGATCACGGCCTCCTTGCGCACGAAGGCATAGATGAACCAATCGAGGGAAGGCACCATATCGCCTGCGAGATCGAGACGAACGAGCGACTGCTCGGCTTCCCGGAGACGATGTTCGAGCTTGCCCTCAACAGAGAGTGCCGGACGCGCAGGCGGCAGATCGAACGGGATGAACGCATCGACGTTCTCTGCGCCTGCGGTTACGCTCTCGTATCGGCCCGTTGTTCGCTTCGGCATTTCATGACCCAATTGGGAACAGCTTCGTTCGGATCGAGGCGAGCAAGGAACGACAGCGTTCCTTGGCGACCTCTCTGGGAAAGAAGTCTTTACTAGCGCTGAGCGTTAGTCAAGAAATCGTTCTTAGCGCGCTTGATAGATTGTTGCCGACTTCGCAGCCGCAGGCTATGGACTCACATGAAAGTCCGATGCTCTAGCGCGTGCTCGTCTGAAGGCCTGCAATGGAGTAAGCCTGTCGGTCGGTGGACATCCGCAGATACTGGGCAGCGCGAACCCTCAGCCTCGCTTGAGGGGTGTTGCGGGCCGCTGCAGCCTTGTCCATCGCTTCGCGCCGTCGTACCGATGCCTTGATCCAGCGACTTTGCCACCTGAGGGTAGGTGAGCCGGTTGGAATTCGGCCCGATCCTGTCCGCGGCTTTGAAATAGGTCCGCTGGCGTGGCTGACAAGCTATGGGGAATGGAATGCGCCGATACGTTGGTGTGATCCACAAAGAGGGCAACAGCGACTTCGGGCTTTCTTTTCCCGACTTCCCCGGTGTCGTCACGGCCGGCCGGACGATCTTGGAGGTGCGTCAGCTCGCCGAGCAGGCGCTCGCTTTTCACGTCGAGGGACTTATGGAGGACGGCCAACCCATTCCAGAGCCGACGTCACCGGAGCGCGTGGTGACGATAGAGGCGCACTCACGACTGTCCAAGTGCGTCTGAAGGCTCGATACGTCAGGCAGTTACCACGTCGGCCGAGCTGAACTTCGCGTATCCCTCGGCGCCGGAGCCCGTCCCTTCGCACTCCGCGCAGCGCACGCTGACGCCGGGACATCCGTCCTGATGCGTCCCCGCCGGGCAGCAATGGCCGTTGGAGCTTTGCCATCTCGGACATTCGAACATCGTACCTGTGCCGCCGCAGCCTTGGCACTTGCCTTCGGATAATGCCAGTTTCATTTGCCCCGACCCCTTCAGCGTTGCCTTGCAACGCGCCCAAGCCCAAACGGGAACATCGACTGGCCCCACCAGCCGTTTGCCGACATTAACATAAGGAAATTAAGGTTCTTCTAAAATAACAATTCCTTGTAAACATCATTCGCCGGCGAACGTTCCGCCGATCCCGGCCACCGCGCTATGAAAGGCATCACACTCGCCGATGCGGGGTATCAATCTCGTTCGGTGTCCGGGCCGTCTTTCCAGTTTGGCGACCATGCTCTTCAACAGCCGGGAAACCATGACTCATTTCGTGAGAAAGCGCGCCGCCGTTCCGCCGCAATGCGAGCCCACTGCGGCTAGGTACGCCCCTGTTTCTTTTGGTCTTTGGGGCTTCGAAGGAGTTCTGGAGATGATGATGAAGAAGGTTTTGGTAGCGGTGCTGATGAGCGCAGCACTTGCCGGATGCGAGACGCAAACCGAAGGCCAGCAGCGGGCCACCACCGGCGCGCTGGTCGGCGGCGCCGGCGGCGCACTAGTCGGCCAGGCCATCGGTGGCAACACCAAGAGCACCGTCATCGGTGCGGCGAGTGGCGCGCTGCTCGGCGCCGTCGTCGGCAGCGCGACGACGCCGCAGCGGCGTGGCGAGCAGCTCTGCCGTTATCAGGATCGCTACGGCCGCATTTACACCGCGCCCTGCGACGACCGCTATTATAACGGCGACTATTGACCTCCGGGTCTTTGACTATGGGAGACGGCGGTTTTCTGCGCCGACTCCCCTCGTCCGTCATGCTTTTGTACGCTTCTCGATATAGAATCATTCTTGCGGCGGGCTGTGGAGGAGGTCGAAATGACGACGAGCCTTGCCGGCGCGCTGAAAGACCGTAGCAAGCGGGCGGTGAAGCGGCTGATCGGGTATGATTCCCGCAACTGGCTGCGCATTCGCCAGATCGAAGCTTTCACCACATTCCTCGAGGCGGCGAACCGCAAATCCCGCGATGTGATCGAGATCTCGCCGGGCTGGAACCGCTCCTGGCGGGCGATATGCCCAAACTACCGCTCGGTCGATTTCCCAGACTTCGACATCTGCCGCGACCGCACCGACGAGCAATTTTCCATTGTGATTGCCGACCAGGTGTTGGAGCACGTGCAGCGGCCACTGGCGGCCGCCGCCAACATCCACGCGATGACCAGGCCAGGCGGCTGGGCGATGGTGGCGACGCCGTTCCTGTTCCGCGTGCATGCGCGACCACACGACTACAACCGCTGGACGCCGGCAGGACTGAAGCAGCTGATGGTCGAGGGCGGCTTTGCGGAGGAGGACGTGCAGGTGTTCGGCTGGGGCAACAAGGCCTGCGCCAAGGCGCATATCGGCGGGCCGGTGAGGGCCTATGGCTTGTGGAGAGACCTGAGTAATGACGAGGAGTACCCGCTGATGGTGTGGGCATTTGCCAGGAAGGCGTGAATTCGCCCGCGCGCGTGTCGGCCCGCACAAGGCGACGGCGATCTGTCGCGGGCGCAATGCCTGAGCCGGATAGCAAAGCGAATCTCCCGACCCGGCCGTAACCGTCGGCTGTCGGTTGGCTGACCAGAGCAGCCGTTCTGCCATCTACCTATGTCGCTGCATCCGCCTTCTCTGTTCGCCCGCGCTACCATACCCCTTGGACGCGCGGACCGTCGACGGGAACTAATTGTTACTCAATTTCTTCAATGTCGTGGCGACCGCGCAAAGCGCGTAAGCCCGTGAGAGGATCGACGATTAGGATCGCACATCTCAGCCAGCGCCTCGGCCTGCAGACGGCTCCAGTCCTCCCGTGTCGAATGGTCGGCACGGGCAGAATGTAGATGCCAGCCCCAGGCGGATACCACCTTGCGCGCGACTTGTTTCGGTACGAGCGCGACCAGATCGCTTCCCCCCACCGCCTTGCAGACGCCACCGAACAAAGGCAGATGGATGGGCGGTGTTCCGGACGAGAAGGTAGGCTCCCCTTACAGAGGTGGAGCCACCGGCGCCGGCGGCTCCATTACGATCGGCGAAAACGCGCGACGGCTGCGGTTAGCTCCTTGGGGTCGACCGGCTTCGATAGCCTTGGCGCCTGCCGGAACTCATCGGGAAAGATCGTCGGACTGTCGTAGCCGGTGACGAAAAGAAAGGGAATGCCCCGCGAGGCGAGCAACTCGGCCAAAGGAAAACTCCGTTCTCCGTTGAGGTTGACGTCGAGCACCGCTCCATCAAGCGCGATACCGTCGATCTGCTGCAGCGCCTCTTTCACCGAAGCCGCGGGACCGACCACCTGGCATCCCGAATCGATCAGCAGGTCGGAGAGATCCAGCGCTATCAGAAAAGCATCCTCGACGATAAGGATCTGAAGACCCGATAAGGAGGCTTGCTTATTCATACCTTGCCTGGAGCAGGGGGCGACAAGTAATCGGTCGTTTCGGACCTGGGCAACGGTATCTGCAAAAGACACTCCAAACCGTTCCGCTTGAAGCTCAGATTGACCTTTCCGCCTAGCTCGTATTCCAAACTCTGCTGGATGAAAGTGGTTCCAAAACTCCTCTTCGTCGGCTCCTTCACCTTGGGGCCGCCGATTTCCTTCCAGGCGATCGACAGTGTGCCCGGCTTTTCGACGCGCCAAGAAATGTCGACCCGGCCTTTGTCGCTGGTGAACGCGCCATATTTGGTCGCGTTGCTGGCCAGCTCGAAGAAGACCAGGCCGAGCGTGGCCGCCGCACTCGCGTTGAGCTGGAACGGGTCGCCCCGAACGACGACGTTCTGGCCCGTCTTGCCGCCATAGGAAGACAGCGTCGCCCGCACCAGCCCTTCGAGATCGGCGCCTCCCCATTGGTAAGAGGCCAGCAATTCGTGCGTGCGAGCCATCGCCTGGAGACGGGCCTGAAAGGCGCTCGCGAAATCGTCGAGCGATTCCGAGGAACGCACCATACGTGACGTCAGCGCGGTGACGGTGGCGAGGATGTTCTTTACGCGATGCTGCAATTCATGGAGCAGCCGTTCCTGGTTGCGCTCGGCGTTCTTGTGGTTTGATATGTCGATCAGGGCACCGATCGCGCCGCGCACCTTGCCGAATTCGTCGAACAGCGGATTGGCCGACATCATGACATCGATGCCGTCGCCCTTACTCCGCATGATCCGCGCTTCATATCCGGGAATGGCCTTGCCTGTCCGCATCGCCTTCAGCAAAGGCTGGTCGGCGGCATCCACCGGGGTGCCGTTCAACATCAGTGGCAGCACGGCAGGCATGGAACTGAGCTTGCCGTCCGTGGCGCGCCGGCCGGAAAGCTCAACCGCGTGGCGGTTGGCGCGGATTTCCTCGCCATTGCCGTCCTCGGCGATGAAGATGCCCACCGGCACCAGGTCCAGCAGGGTCTCCAGGCTTTCGACACGGTTGCGCAGGTCGTGGGTCAGCACGCTGATCTTTTCCTCCGCCCGCGCGATCTGGGTGACGTCGACGAAGGTGACGACGACGCCGGCGATGACATTGTCGACGGTACGGTAGGGCAGCACGCGCATGATGTAGCGCTTGCCGCTGTCGGCGCCTTCGATCTGGCGCTCGATCGTGCCGAGCCGATGCAGCACCTGCTCCATGTCGGCCTGCAACCCGTCGGCGGCGAAACG
Source organism: Mesorhizobium sp. M1E.F.Ca.ET.063.01.1.1 (assembly GCF_003998155.1). Classification (NCBI taxonomy): domain Bacteria; kingdom Pseudomonadati; phylum Pseudomonadota; class Alphaproteobacteria; order Hyphomicrobiales; family Phyllobacteriaceae; genus Mesorhizobium; species Mesorhizobium sp. M1E.F.Ca.ET.063.01.1.1. The sequence continues at coordinate 588 of NZ_RZSC01000270.1, read as the reverse complement.
CGGGCGCACATGCGCAAGCGGCCGGCCGACGTCGCTTTCGACCAGCCTGAACAGATCGCGCGCCGTCGGCGTAAAGCTGTTGATGCACAAATCGCGATCGAGGAACACGGTCGCGATCTGGGTGCTTTCGAGCAGATTCGCCATGTCGTTGTTGGCGCGGCTGAGCTCGTCGACGCGGATGTTGAGCTCAGCATTGACGGTCTGCAGCTCCTCGTTGATCGACTGCAGCTCTTCCTTGGAGGTTTCCAGTTCCTCGTTGGACGACTGCAGCTCCTCATTGATCGAGGACAGCTCCTCGTTGGAGGACTTCAACTCCTCATTGGAGGATTCGAGCTCCTCCGTGGTGATCTGCAGCCGCTCCCTGGTTTCCCGCAGCTCCTTTTCGAGCTGGCTGACATTGGCGCTTTCGACGTCGTCGGTGGTGTGGACGGGCTCGTCCTCGGTTTCCGGCGTGATTCCGCCGACATCCCGGAAGACCAGCATGTAGAGCGGTTCGGACGAGCCATCGGCCGGCAGCGGCTGCACCGCGAGGCTGATCGTCTGGCGTCCGCCATTGGTGCCGATGCTGATCTTGTTCTGGACGGCTAC
>NZ_RZSC01000026.1:0-21534 GCF_003998155.1 Mesorhizobium sp. M1E.F.Ca.ET.063.01.1.1 | reverse complement strand
ACCAGGCCGAGCTCGAGCAGGCGATCGACATCGTCGGCGCGCCGGAGCTCGAAGTACGGATAGCCTCCGATCGGCGCCAGGCCAACATCGTGCTGCGGCTCTGCGACGTGCATCCCGACGGCGCCTCGGAGCTGATTTCCTATGGCGTGCTCAACCTCACACATCGCAACTCGCATGAGTTCCCGCAGGCGCTGACGCCGGGCGAGACCGTCTCGGCACGCGTCGTGCTCGACCAGTGCGCCTATCGCGTGCCGGTGGGCCACAAACTGCGCGTTGCCATTTCGACAGCCTACTGGCCGATGATCTGGCCTTCGCCGGAGCCGGTGACGCTCGAATTGTCGGCGGCGACGCTCAAGCTGCCGCTTCGCCCGCTGGCGAAAGGCGACGAGGTCTCGTTCGCCGAACCGGAGGGAGCCACCCCCTGGGCGACGGAGACGATCAGGCCCACAAACTCCGAACGGCACATCGACCGCAATGAAAAGACCGGGGTCGTCACACTTTCCATAACGGATGATTTCGGCGAGGTGCGCGACCTTGCGCACGGGCTCGTCAACGGCAGCATCGTCCGGGAGACATGGGCGATCCATCCCGACGATCCGCAGTCGGCGACGGGAAGCACCCATTGGACGCAGACCTTGTCGCGGAATGAATGGTCGGTGCGGACCGAGACCTTCGCCAACATGCGCTCGGACGCCCAAAACTTCATCCTCAGCGCCAGAATCGAGGCCTATGAGGACGAGAAGCTGGTTTTCGAACGCAACTTCGAGCAGGCGATTCCCCGCGCCCTCGTCTGACTCTGAAAGATTGGTCCAATGCGACGCGCCATTTACGCCACGGCATGTCGCATTCGGTCTTGCTTACAGCTTTCCGTTGCGGTCATTATCCCTCACAAGAAAACAAGAAACGACCGCAAGGTCGAACCATCAGAGTGAGGAACCATAATGTCTAAAGAACTCGAATATCTCAGCCGCCGTGTCGCGTCCGGCAAGCTCAGCCGCCGCGATTTCCTTGGCCGTGCCGCCGCGCTCGGCGTCACCGCTACCTTTGCCAATTCGCTGCTTTCGAGCGCTGCCCGCGCCGCTGGTCCGGTCAAGGGCGGCACGCTGAAAGCAGGCATGGTTGGTGGTGCATCCACCGACAGCCTCGACCCGGCGCTGGACGCCAGCCAGGTTCCGTTTGCCTTCGGCAAAGTCTGGGGCGAGACCTTGGTCGAACTCGCGCCGGGCGGCGGTGTTGAATATCTCATCGCCGAGGAGATCGGCGCGTCGGACGACGCCAAGACCTGGACAATGAAGATCCGCAAGGGCGTCCAGTTCCACAACGGCAAGGAAGTGACGCCGGACGACGTGGTGGCGACGCTGAAGCGCCACAGCGACGAGAAGTCGAAGTCTGGCGCGCTCGGCGTGCTTAAGGGCATCGACACCATCAAGACCGATGGCGGCAATGTCGTGGTCACGCTGAAGGATCCGAACGCCGACATGCCCTATCTGATGGCCGACTACCATCTGATCATCCAGCCGAACGGCGGCATGGACAAGCCCGACGCCGGCATCGGCACCGGCCCATACAAGGTGGCCACCAACAAGCCGGGCGTGAAGTACGGCGGCGAGCGTTTCGCCAATTACTGGCAGCCCGACAAATATGGCCATGCCGACCAGGTCGAGATCATCATCATCAACGACGCAACGGCGCGCACCGCCGCGCTCCAAGGCGGCCAGGTCAACATGATCAACCGCGTCGAGCCGAAGATCGTCGATCTGGTCAAGCGGCTGCCGGGCGTCACCATTCGCGCCGCCTCGGGCCGCGGCTTCTATCCCTTCAACATGTTCTGCGACACCGCACCTTTCGACAACAATGACCTCAGGATGGCGCTGAAGCTCGCCATGGACCGCGAGGAAATGCTGCAGAAGATTCTGCGTGGCTACGGCTCGGTCGGCAACGACATGCCGGTCAACAAAGCCTATCCGCTGTTCTCCGAGGATATCGAGCAGCGCAAGTTCGATCCGGAAAAGGCGGCAGCGCTCTACAAGAAATCGGGCCACAGCGGCTCGATCCTTCTGCGCACCTCCGACGTCGCCTTCCCCGGCGCGGTGGACGCCGCCCAGCTCTATCAGCAGAGCTGCGCCAAGGCCGGCATCAAGATCGAGATCAAGCGCGAGCCCGGCGACGGTTACTGGACGGAAGTCTGGAACAAGCAGCCCTTCTCGCTCTCCTACTGGGGCGGCCGGCCGACGCAGGACCAGATGTACTCGACGGCGTATCTCTCAACCGCCGATTGGAACGACACGCGCTTCAAGCGCCCCGATTTCGACAAGATGGTGCTTGCGGCGCGCGGCGAGCTCGATGAGGCCAAACGCAAGAAGATCTACCGCGACATGGGCGAGATGATGCGCGACGAAGGCGGTCTCATCGTGCCGTTCTTCAACCAGTTCGTCGACGCGACCGGCAAGGGCGTCGAAGGCTGGGTCGACAACCCGGCGCAGGAACTGGCCAACGGCCACGCCCTGATCCAGTGCTGGCTGCAGGCGTGACGAAGGAAAAGGAAGGGCCGGTCGAAACCGGCCCTTCCTTGCTTTCACAGCTTGCCCGAAAGGCAGGCGTCCCTTCCTGAACGTTGCGGGTTGCCGATGTCGTCTCCAATCTTGAAGTTGGTCGCTCAGCGCATCTTGCTGGGCATAGTTCTTTTGCTGGCCGTTTCGGTCCTGATCTTCGCCGGCACCCAGATTCTGCCTGGTGACGTCGCCCAGGCGATCCTAGGCCAGGCCGCGACGCCCGAGGCCCTGGCCAACCTGCGCGAACAGCTCGGCCTGAATGATCCAGCATGGCTGCGCTACCTGCATTGGCTCGGCGGGATCCTGCACGGCGATTTCGGCACGGCCCAGTCGAGCGGGCTGGACATCGCAAGTTCCATCGGCACCCGGCTGAAGAACACGCTGTTTCTTGCCGCATGCGCGGCGATCGTCGCGGTACCGCTTGCGGTCATTCTCGGACTGATCGCCGTGCGCTACCGCAACGGCTTCGTCGACAAACTGATCTCCGGCCTGGCGCTCGCCTCGACTTCATTCCCCGAATTCTTCATCGGCTATGTGCTGATCTTCGTTTTCGCCGTGCATTGGCAGATCTTCCCGAGCATCTCGACGGTGGATGAATCGACACCTTTCCTCGAGCGGCTGCAGGCCGTCGTTCTGCCGGCTACCGCGCTCACGCTTGTGGTGCTGGCGCACATGATGCGCATGACGCGCGCCGCGATCCTCAACGTCATGCAGTCGGCCTACATCGAGACCGCGGAGTTGAAGGGGCTGAAGCCCTTCGACATCATCCGCAAGCACGCCTTCCCCAACGCGATCGCGCCGATCGTCAACGTCGTCATGCTCAACCTCGCCTACCTTATCGTCGGTGTCGTGGTGGTGGAGGTGATCTTCGTCTATCCCGGCATGGGACAGTATCTGGTCGACCATGTCTCCAAGCGCGACGTGCCCGTGGTGCAGGCGGTCGGGCTGATCTTCGCCGCGGTCTACATCACGCTCAACATAGTGGCGGACATCGCCGCCATCGCGGCCAATCCGAGACTGAGGCATCCAAAGTGACTGGCCCGATACGAAACGATCAGAGGGGGAACTGAGGCGAATGGCGCTGCGACAAATCCCATTCACCGCCTGGATCGGGCTTATCCTGACGGCCGCCTTTGCGTTTTGCGCCATATTCGCGCCGTGGGTCGCGCCGCACGGCAATGGCGAGATCGTCGGCGATGTCTGGGAGCCGATGTCGGCGGCCCATTGGCTGGGCACCGATAATCTCGGCCGCGACCTCATCTCGCGCATGATCTACGGCGCGCGCATCACCATTGAGATCGCGGTGGCGGCGACGGCGCTCTCCTTCTCGCTCGGCTCGATCCTCGGCTTCTCGGCGGCGGTGTTTGGCGGCTGGTTCGACACGCTTATGTCACGCTTCGTCGACCTCCTGATGTCGATCCCGACCCTGATCTTCGGCCTGGTCGTGCTCTCGGTGCTGCCGACGAACACGCTGACGCTGATCTTGGTCATGGGCATCCTCGATTCGACCCGCGTCTACCGCCTGTCCCGCGCGGTCGCCGTCGACATCAACGTCATGGACTACGTCGAGGCGGCGAAGCTGCGCGGCGAGGGCAGTGGCTGGATCATCTTCCGCGAGATCCTGCCCAACGCGCTGTCGCCGCTGGTCGCCGAACTCGGCGTGCGCTTCATCTTCGCCGTGCTTTTCCTGTCGGCGCTGTCCTTCCTTGGCCTCGGCGTGCAGCCGCCGGATTCCGACTGGGGCGGCATGGTCAAGGAAAACAAGGACGGCATCGTCTTCGGTATTCCGGCGGCGCTCATCCCGGCGGCCGCGATCGCGGTTCTGGCCATTTCGGTCAACCTCGTCGCCGACTGGGTGCTCAACCGCACGACAAGCCTCAAGGGAGGGCGCGGGTGATGGCTGACAGCAAAGCAAAATCCGGCCGGCTCCTCGACATCCGCAATCTGCGCATCGAAGCGACGGTCTATCCGCCGGGGGAAGCGCCGAAGACCATCACCCTCGTCCACGATGTCTCGTTGACCCTGGAAAAGGGCAAGGTGCTCGGCCTGATCGGCGAATCCGGCGCCGGCAAATCGACCATCGGCCTGTCGTCGATGGGTTACGGCCGCGGCGGCGTGCGCATCACCGGAGGCGAGGTGATCCTCAATGGCCGCGACATCCTCAAGGCCGGCCCGAAGGGCGTGCGGGCGCTGCGCGGGCGCGAAGTCTGCTACGTCGCGCAGTCGGCGGCGGCCGCTTTCAACCCGGCGCACAAGCTGATCGACCAGGTGGTGGAAGCCGCCCTTCTGCATGGCACCGCGACCCGGGGCGAGGCCGAGAAGCGCGCCGTGGCGCTGTTCAAGAAGCTTAGCCTGCCTAATCCGGAGACGATCGGCGAGCGCTACCCGCACCAGGTCTCCGGCGGCCAGCTGCAGCGCGTGATGACGGCGATGGCGCTGTGCTCGGAACCGGACCTGATCGTCTTCGACGAGCCGACTACGGCGCTCGACGTGACGACGCAGATCGACGTGCTGGCGGCGATCAAGGACGCCATCCGCGACACGCATGTGGCGGCTTTATACATCACCCACGACCTCGCCGTGGTGGCCCAGGTATCGGACGAGATCATGGTGCTGCGCCACGGCCGGCTGGTCGAATGGGGCGGCACGCGCCAGATCATTAAGGAGCCGCGCCAGGAATATACCAACGCGCTGGTGTCGGTGCATGAGATCGAGCACCAGGAGCAACAGCCCGGCACAGCGCCGATGCTGTCGGTGAAAAACGTGACGGCCGCCTATGGCGGCGGCCACGTCAAGGTGCTGAAGAACGTCTCGGTCGACATCTATCCGGGCCAGACGCTGGCGGTCGTCGGCGAGAGCGGCTCCGGCAAATCGACGCTGGCGCGCGCCATCACCGGCCTCTTGCCGCCAGAGCAGGGCAGCGTCGTCTTCGACGGCCGCACGCTCGGCAACAGGCTTTCGGACAGGCCGAAGGAGGACCTGCGCCAGCTTCAGATGATCTACCAGATGGCCGACGTGGCGATGAACCCGCGCCAGACGGTCGGCACCATCATCGGCAGGCCGCTGGAATTCTATTTCGGCATGAAGGGCCGCGAGCGCGACAAGCGCGTTGCCGAGCTGCTCGACGAGATCGAGATGGGTAAGGGCTTCATCGACCGCTATCCGGCCGAGCTTTCCGGCGGCCAGAAGCAGCGCGTCTGCATCGCCCGTTCGCTCGCCGCCAAGCCGAAGCTGATCATCTGCGACGAGGTGACGTCAGCGCTCGACCCGCTGGTCGCACATGGCATCCTCAAGCTGTTGCTCAACCTGCAGCAGGTCGAGAAGGTCGCCTACCTCTTCATTACCCACGACCTTGCCACGGTGAAGTCGATCGCGGATTCGATCGCCGTGATGTATCGCGGCGAGGTGGTCCGCTACGGCTCCAAGAGCAAGGTGCTGACGCCGCCCTTCGACGCCTACACCGACCTCCTACTCTCCTCCGTGCCGGAAATGGAGATCGGCTGGCTGGAGAAGGCGATCTCGGGACGGCGCATGGAAAGCGCCGGCAACTGAGCTGGCGTCCTCTTCTCTGCGTTTCTGGGGCTTGGCCGGACTGGCCAGGCCCTCGATGCTGATCTCTCCCGCAAGACCGCATGGAGCCGCCCGTGGCGCTCACATCCAAACTGTTGCTCATCATCCTCGACGGCGTGCCGTACCGGAACTGGCGACGGCTGATGGGCAATCTCGAAGGCTGGGCGCAGTCGGGCGAGGCGCAGGTGTGGAAGATGCGTTCGGTGTTGCCGTCGACCTCCGCCTGCTGCTACGCCTCGATCCACACCGGGGTCACGCCGCAGGTGCATGGCATCCTGTCGAACGAGAACCGGTTCCGGGTCGAGCAGCCGGATATCTTCTCGGAGGTCAGCAAGGCCGGCGGCAAGACCGGCGCGGTGACCCATTCCTACTGGTCGGAGTTCTTCCGCTCCCATCCGTTCGACCTCGTCGAGGACATGGAGTTCGACGAGCCCGGCGGGCCGATCACGCATGGCCGTTTCCACACCATGACCGGCTACAATCTCAGGAACCAGATGACGCCGAGCGACGTCGACCTGTTCGCGACGCTGACCATGCTCACCAGGCGCCACGGCATCGACTACGGCATCCTGCACACCTGCACGCTGGACTCCATGGGTCATCGCTTCGGCCATGACTGCCACGAGATGGACCACGCCTGCTACGCGATGGACGGCATGCTCGCCGCCTTCCTGCCCGGCTGGCGCCAGGCCGGCTACGAGGTGATCGTCACCGCCGACCACGGCCAGACGAACCGCGGCCATCACGGCGGCCACGACGACGAGATGCAGGATTTCGCGCTCTATTATTTCGGCCCGGGCAAAGGTCCCGAGGCCGATACGCTGCTCGACCAGCTGCAGCTCGCGCCGACGGTGCTGAGCCGGCTCGGTGTGGAAGTTCCGGCGACGATGAAGGCGAAGCCGTTTTTGGAGTGAATCGCCGTCCCCTTCTCCCCTTGTGGGCTAGCGTGCGCACACATTTGCTTCGGGCTCATTTTTGCGAGGCCAGAACGAAGCCGTGTGTGATGGCGTTGAAGCGTCTGAGGCCGTGGGTGAAGGTGATGGGCCCTGGCGGGCGTTCCTTTTCGTAGCCGTTCCAGCCTCCGAGCCTGGCGATACACCAGGCGGCCCAGGCGAGCGTGTGCGTGGGGTGCGGGTTCTTCTGCTTTTGGGTCTTGCCTTCGAGCTTGGCGATGAGCACTTCCAGGACGGTGATCTCGGTGGGATCGAAGAGGTGTGCGGCCTGGAAGCGCTGGCCCGGCGAACCACGCCCGTGTACGAGTTGCATGACCTTGGTGGCGACGACCAGAGCGGGGGCGGCCAGACGTTCGAGTGCATCGCCGTCGGCGATGAGACTTTCCTCCAGATCGATGGCCTGCGACTTCACGGTCCGAAACAGCTGTTCGACGCTCCAACGCGAGCGATACAGGTCGACGATGCGGCAGGCATCGGCGAGCGTTTCGACGCTGTGGGTGGTCAACAGCCGCCAGATCACCGCGTCCTTGGCCGAAGGTGGATCGATCTCACGCACTTCCACCATGTTGAGCGTGAGTTCGCGCGGATCGCGGCTGTCGGCGCCAAGGCGGGGCTGGCGCAAGCTCACCGCGGTGAAGCGAACGGCCAGTTCGACGGTGCGGGCCGGCCGGCCGGGTCGGGCCTGCAGTTCGAAGGCAATGCGGCCGGCTTCCGGCGTCTTGGCGATCGCGCCGAACAGGCGCTCGCCCCGCGTGCCCAAGGCCCGATCCCGTACAGCGCGGATGAGCACATGGGTGCGCTCGTCGGGCAGCCTTGCAAACACTTCGTAGATGTCGGCCTCGCGGTCGCCGATCACCGTCATCTGCGGCGCGTCGGTCAGCGCCTGGCATGCCGCCTTGGCGGTGCCGATCCACTTGTGGCTTTCCTTGGCTTCGATCGGCAGCGCCTGGTAGTCATCCGCCTTCTCTGCCTCGCGCCGCCAGATCGTGGCGCCTGCAAGGCCAAGGACCGAGCCGTCCACGGCATCCACGGCCAACGCCGGATGCACGAACAGCCCGATATCGGTGCCATTGCCGACACGACCGAGGCCGCGCTTGCGCGAAGCCTTGGCTTCATAGTTGATCTCGCTGCTGTCCTCGATGATCAGCACGTGGCGGCCGGCGGCCAGTTCGGCGGTTCGCGCCGCCGCCGTGCGGATGATCTCTTGCGTGCTCACGTGGCGATTGCGAAACAGGCGTGTGAATGCGACCTTCTCGGCGCGCGTGTCGGCCAGCCGGCGCATGCCCGTGCTGACACGCGCAAACATGCGCTCCAGAACCATGCTCCCCTTTTTTGCAGGCGCAGGTCGCCGAAGTAGCCAAGCAACGAAGCCATCGTCGAAACCTCCAGAATCAACAATGGCGGCTACAGAATCACATACAATTCAACCGCTTCAAGCCATTTTCCGACGGCGCCTCTTCACGCTTGACCACAGCACGAAGCAAATGTGTGCGCACGCTAGCCCCTTGTGGGAGAAGGTGGATTGGCGCGTAAGCGCCGAGACGGATGAGGGGTGTTCCAGCGAAGCGAAGCGTTGGCGTTCCCTGGAACACCCCTCATCCGACCTCGCTTCGCGAGGCCACCTTCCACAGGGGGGAGAAGGTAAGGCGCGCGGCAGCTTCAACCTCAATAAATATCGAAGTCGAAATACTTGGCCTGGATCTTCTTGTAGGTGCCGTCTGCGACGATGGCGTCGATCGCCGCGTTCAGCCTGTCGCGCAGTGCCGTGTCCTCCAGGCGCACGGCGATGCCGGCCTCGGTCTCGGTGCCCTTGACGTCGCCGACCAGCTTGCAGCAGCCGTCGCTCGCCTTCTTCAGCCAGTCGACTAGCACGAACTTGTCCGAGATGACGGCGTCGAGGCGGCCATTCTGGAGATCGGTGATCGCCTCCTCCTGGGTCGGGTAGAGCTTGGCCTCAGCGCCGGCCTTGCCATAGGCGTCCTGGGCATAGTCGGCCTGGGTGGTCGAGGCCTGGGCGCCGACCGTCTTGCCGGCCAATGCGGCCGGATCGGTGGATGTGAGAGGGCTGTCCTTCGGGGCAACCAGCGCAAGCGGCGTGGTGTAGTATTTGTGGGTGAAGGCGACCTGCTTCTTGCGCTCCTCGGTGATGCTCATCGAGGCGATGATGGCGTCGAACTTCTTGGCCTGCAGCGCCGGAATGATGCCGTCCCAGTCCTGGGTGACGATCTCGCATTCGACCTTCATCTGCGCGCAGAGCGCATTGGCGATGTCGATGTCGAAGCCCTCGACCTTGCCGTCAGGGGTGATGGTGTTGAACGGCGGATAGGCGCCCTCGGTGCCGATCTTGATCTTTTCCGCTGCGATCGCGGAACCGGCGCCAAGCGCCAGCACGGCGGCCGCCGCTGCCGATACGATCCATCTGGATATCTGCATTTTCGTTCTCCCTCAGTCAGGTTCTGGAGCCGGTGAAGCGCAGCCAAGCATGGCGCGCGAGGCTGAGCAAGCACAGCCTGATCGCAGCGCGGATCAGCGCGCCGCGCGAAAATGCTTGGAGAGCTTCAGCCCCTGCGCCTGGTAGTTGGAGCCGAGATCGCTGCCGTAGAGCGCCCGCGGCCGCTTCAGCATGTGCTCGTAGACCAGGCGCCCGACGATCTGGCCGTGATCGAGGATGAACGGCACCTCGTGGCTGCGCACTTCGAGCACTGCCCGGCTGCCGCTGCCGCCGGCGGCGGAATGGCCGAAGCCCGGGTCGAAGAAGCCAGCATAGTGGACGCGGAACTCGCCAACCAGCGGATCGAAAGGCGTCATCTCGGCGGCATAGAGCGGCGGCACATGCACCGCTTCCCGGCTGACCAGGATGTAGAATTCGTCCGGGTCGAGGACCAGCTCGCCGGCGCCGCTCTTGTAGATCGGCTCCCAGAAATCGACGACGTCCTGCGCGGCGCGTTTGTCGACATCGACGAGGCCGGTGTGATGCTTGCCGCGATAGCCGACCAGACCGTCCTTGTCGCCGTCGAGGTCGATGGAGAGCGCGATGCCGCCGCCGGAAATGTTGGGCGGCTCGGTGGCGACCAGCATCTCGGCCCGGTGAAGCTCGCGCAGTTCTTTCTCCGACAGCACCGCGTTGCCGATGCGGAAGCGGATCTGCGACAGGCGCGAGCCGGCGCGCACGACGATCGGGAAAGTGCGCGGGCTGACCTCGAGATAGAGCGGGCCATGGTAACCGGCGGCGATCTTGTCGAACTCATGGCCGCGGTCGGTCATGACGCGCGTGAAAATGTCCAGCCGTCCGGTCGAGCTCTTCGGGTTGGCCGAAGCGGACACTTGCGCCGGCAGCGCCAGGCTTTCGAGCAGCGGCACGATGTAGACGCAGCCTGTTTCCAGCACCGCGCCCTCTGCGAGGCTGAACTCATGCAGCTTCAGCCGGTCGAGCTTGTCGGCCACCAGATGATCGGGGCCGGGCAGGAAGGAGGCGCGCACGCGGAAGGCCGTGTCGCCCAGCCTGAGATCGAGGCTGGCAGGCTGGATCTGGTTGGTGTCGAGCGCGCGCGGCGACTTCAGCGCACCCGATTGGAACAGCGCCGCGATGTCCTGGTCCGGAAGAATGCCTGTCTGCCGCAAGGTCTGGCTCCGATCGAAGGCCGGGCAAGTGCGTGGTTCTTTTGCAGGCTCTTGCCGCAAAACCGCAAACGGTCTGCGGTATCTGCCTGGTACAAACCTCTTAATCAAGCCGGCAATTGACGCAAGCGCGGCGCGGGTCTAAAGGGTCGTTATCCCGTGGTGATTTGGCCGGTCGGCTTGCAGCCACGTTAAACAAGTCGCTAAAGGACCGTTGGCCGCAAGGCCGTATGGACCGGTTGCGACATCGCGGCCGGTTTTTTTTGTGTTTGGACTGTTCTTTGCGAGTGGAATTAGGGCGATGAGCAAAACGCGCGATTGGAAACCTCAGACGGCACTCGTGCATGGCGGGACGCTGCGTTCCGGCTTCGGCGAGACCGCCGAGGCGATGTATCTCACCCAGGGCTATGTCTATGAAACGGCCCAGGCGGCCGAAGCCCGTTTCAAGGGCGAGGAGCCCGGCTTCATCTATTCGCGCTACGCCAACCCGACGGTCGACATGTTCGAGAAGCGCATGTGCGCGCTGGAAGGCGCGGAAGACGCCCGCGCCACCGCCTCCGGCATGGCGGCGGTCAGCGCGGCGCTGCTGTGCAGCGTCAAGGCCGGCGACCACATCGTGGCGGCCCGCGCGCTGTTCGGCTCCTGCCGCTGGGTGGTCGAGACGCTGGCGCCCAGATACGGCATCGAAGCGACGCTGGTCGACGGCACCGACATCGCCAATTGGGAAAAGGCGGTCAGGCCGAACACCAAGCTGTTCTTCCTGGAAAGCCCGACCAATCCGACGCTGGAGGTGGTCGACATAGCCGCGGTCGCCGCTTTAGCCAATTCGATCGGCGCGCGGCTGGTCGTCGACAATGTCTTTGCAACGCCGCTGCAGCAGAAGCCCTTGCAGCTCGGCGCTCACATCGTCGTCTACTCGGCGACCAAGCATATCGACGGACAGGGCCGTTGTCTGGGCGGCGTCATCCTGTCGGACAAGAAGTGGATCGACGAGAACCTGCACGACTATTTCCGCCACACCGGCCCGAGCCTGTCGCCCTTCAACGCCTGGACGCTGCTCAAGGGCCTGGAGACGCTGCCGCTGCGTGTGCGCCAGCAGACCGAGAGCGCCGGCAAGATCGCCGATTTCCTGGCCGGCCGGCCGGAGATCGCCCGCGTCATCTATCCGGGGCGGGCCGACCATCCGCAGGCCGATATCGTCAAAAAGCAGATGTCGGGCGGCTCGACGCTGATCTGTCTCGACGTCAAGGGCGGCAAGCAGGCGGCCTTCGCGTTCCAGAACGCGCTCGACATCGTGCTGATCTCCAACAATCTCGGCGACGCCAAGAGCCTCATCACCCATCCGGCGACGACGACGCACAAGAACCTGAGCGACGAGGCGCGCGCCGAACTCGGCATCGGGCCTGGCACGCTCAGGCTGTCGGTCGGCCTCGAGGATACGGACGATCTGCTGGCCGACGTCGAACAGGCGCTGAAAGCGGCAAAGTAGCGGATTGCAGGCTGATGACGAGATCGCCTGGGCGCGGCTCAGGCGATCTCCTCCAGCTCGGTCATCGCCTTGGTGCGGATGGTCATGGCGTTGCCGCGCCACTCGACCGCGCCGCCCAGCCAGCCGCGCGCCCAGATGGCGGGAAGCATCAGGTCGCGCACGATCATCGCAGTGACGCTGCGCGGCGACAGGTACCAGCCCTTGGACCAGGCGAGCAGGCATTCCGGCACATAGGCGATCGCCAGCACGCAAAGCGCCGCGGTGGGGAGGCTGACACCGGCGCTTGCCGCCGCGACCAGCGCGAAAATCAGCGGCACAACCACGCCGGTCAGGACTTCGGGCGCGAAGAACAGCGGGAAGGTGACTCGGCGCAGCCGCGCCCAGCGCGCCTGGCGCGACCAGATTTCGGCAAGCCGGCGCTGGCCGAGCGGCTGCTCGAAGGGCGAGGCGACGAGATTGACGCGCAGTCCCAGGCCGTTGATCAGCTTGGTCGCGGCCGCGTCCTCGGCGATCTCGGCGGCCAAAGCCTGGATACCGCCATTTGCGTCGAGCATCGGCTTGTTCCACAGCATGCTCTTGCCCTGCGCGAAGCCAAGGCCAAGCGCTTCGCCGGCGTACTGCCAGCGCGCCTGCAGCGTGTTGAGGAAGGCGCATTCGACTTCGGCCCAGAAGCCGTCCGGCCGCGAGCCGATCGGCGTCGAGCAGACGAGTCCGGTATCTGGCCGCCAGGCCGCCATCAGATGCTGGACATAGTCTTTGGGCATCAGCACGTTGGAATCGGCAAGGACCACCCAATCGTGCCGGGCCGCCTGCCAGCCCTTGACGCAGTTGTTGAGCTTGGGGTTGGCGCTGATCCTGTCATCGCCGACGAACAGCCGCGCCGGGACTTTGGGATGACGCCCTATGGCGGCATTGATCAGCTTGACCACGGGGTCTTCTACGTTGGCGACGCAGAAGATCAGCTCATAGCGCGGCCAGTCGAGCGAAAAGGCGCGCTCGAGCGTCTCCTCGGTGAACGGCTCGACGCCGCGTGACGGCACGACGATGGAGACCGGCGGCTGCTTGCCGGCGGGCGTAGGGATGACGCGAGGCGCCTTCAGCCGCGACGAGGCGAGCAGGATGCTGGCGAGATTGGAGAAAAGAAGGGCTGACGAGGCAAAGGCGGCTGCGAAACTCAGTTCCATGGAGATCTTGTCACTCCGGACAGGCCGCCCGCGGCCGTTTCATCAGTCGACAGCGCGCGGCCGAGTCGCTCGCACGGTTTGCGCACACCAACATTGTCATGTGTCACTTAAATGACATTGTTTATCTGCACGTGCGTCGGAAGGTCGGCAGGTCAGACGGCGCTTCGTTGCTAAAACCGCGGAGAGCGACAAATTATTTCCTGCCGCGGCAACCGGAGTGGCCCATGTATCGCGCCGTGACGCGCAACATCGAAGTGCAGGTCAGGCCGTTCTATCTGGAGGATCGTTCCGATCCGGCCGAGAACCGCTATGTGTGGGGCTATCAGGTAACGATCGACAACCGGTCGAACGAGTTCGTGCAGCTTCTGTCGCGCTACTGGCACATCACCGACGGGCGCGGCCGCGTCGAGGAAGTGCGCGGCGCGGGCGTCGTCGGCGACCAGCCGGAGCTCAACCCCGGCGACAGCTATCAGTACACGTCGGGATGCCCGCTCTCGACGCCATCCGGCATCATGGTCGGCCACTACACGATGCGCAACGGGCGCGGCGAGACGTTCGATGTCGCCATCCCCGCCTTCTCCCTCGACATGCCTGGGACAAGGCGTACGGTGAACTAGGGCAGTCGGGCGATTGGCGAAATCCTCCGCGACGGCATCTTTCTCCCCGTCACTATACGGGGAGAAATGCCTGGCAGGGCAATGAGGGGCAGCGCCAAGCTTTTGAGATTTTCTTTCGAACAGAGCGAGGGGCGCTGGTACGGCCAATGCAGGCGCCGCCCCTCATCCGCCTGCCGGCACCTTCTCCCCGTATTGTGACGGGGAGAAGGAAGGGCATTCACTCGGCCGCGAAATCCGCCGGATCGAAGTCGTACTGCGTCGAGCAGAACTCGCAGGCGACGTGGATACCGCCATCCTCGGTGCTTTGCTCTATCTCCTCGGCCGAAAAGCCTTCGAGGATGCCGCGGATCTTGTCGCGCGAGCAGGAGCACTGGTCGGCGACAGGAACGCTGCGGAAGACGCGCACGCCGTGCTCGTGGAACAGCCGGTAGAGCAGCCGTTCGGCGCCCACCGTAGGGTCGATCAGCTCCGTCGGCTCGATGGTGCCGAGCAGCGCCAGCAATTCCTGCCAGGAATTGTCGGCCGGCTCGTGCGCCACGTCGCGCGGATCGCCGTCGCCGCCCGAAATGTCGGGCACGCGCATGCGCTCCGGGGACTGCGGCAGGAACTGCGCCAGGATGCCGCCGGCGCGCCATTGCTCGCGCGCGCCGCCGGGGCCCGGCGTCACCAGCTTGGCCACCGACATCCTCAGATCGGTCGGGATCTGCTCCGACTGGCGGAAATAGGTGCGCGCGGCGTCTTCGAGCGATGTGCCGTCGAGCTGGACGATGCCCTGATAGCGCTGCGTGTGCGCGCCCTGATCGATGGTCAGCGCCAACACGCCATTGCCGAGCAGTTTCTCCTGCGAGATCTCGCCTGAGGCGGCCAGCGCCTGCAGCCGGTCTGCGTCGAAACGCGCATAGGCGCGCAGCGCATCCGGCGTGGTGAAGTCCGCCACCAGCATGTCGACCGGCCCGTCGGTGCGGGTCTGCAGGATGAACTTGCCCTCGAACTTCAGCGAGGTGCCGAGCAGCACGGTCAGCACGCAAGCTTCAGCCAAGAGGCGAGCGACCGGCTCGGGATAGTCGTGGCGACTCAAAATCGCGTCGAGCATCGGCCCGAGCTGCACGGTGCGGCCGCGCACGTCCAGCGGCGCGACCTCGTAGGGGACGACATGGTCGTCGCCGGCATAGCCGAATTCACCGAGTCTGGGTTGATGTTCAGCCAAAGGACGGGTTTCCAACATGACAAAGCTCCAGGGCGCGGCCATGCCGCCCCACGGGCCGCATGCGTCCAAGCGCGTTCGATTTCAGTGATGGCCCGCAAATAGGCATCACGTATCCCCAGATCAAGTTGGCCCGGATCAAGCCAGCCCCGGTCAAGCGCCCAGGCACCAGGCCAGCACCGCCTTCTGGGCGTGCAGCCGGTTCTCGGCCTCGTCGAACACCACCGAATGCGGTCCGTCGATCACCTCGTCGGTGACCTCCTCGCCGCGATGCGCCGGCAGGCAATGCATGAAGAGCGCGTCGGACTTCGCTCTGGCCATAAGCGCGGCATTGACTTGATAGGGCAGGAAGACGTTGTGGCCGCGGGCGCGATGCTCCTGGCCCATCGACACCCAGCTGTCGGTGACGACGCAATCCGCCTGGTCGACCGCCTCTTCGGCCGAGCGCGCGAACCTGACCTTGCCGCCATTGGCCTTCGACCAGTCGACATATTTCTCGAACGGCTCGCTGCCCTCCGGCACCGCGACGTTGAGATTGAAGCGGAACCGCGCCGAGGCTTCCAGCAGCGAGTGCAGCACATTGTTGCCGTCGCCGGTCCAGGCAAAGGTCTTGCCGGCCACCGGACCGCGATGCTCCTCGAAGGTCATGATGTCGGCCATCAGCTGGCAGGGATGGGTGTCGTCGGTCAGCCCGTTGATGACCGGAACGGTCGCGTTCTGGGTGAGCTCCAGCAGCCGGTCATGCGAGGTGGTGCGGATCATGATGGCGTCGACATAGCGCGACAGCACCTTGGCGGTGTCGGCGATGGTTTCGGAACGGCCGAGTTGCATCTCGGTGCCGGTCAGCATGATGGTCTCGCCACCGAGCTGGCGCATGCCGACATCGAAGGACACACGCGTGCGCGTCGACGGCTTGTCGAAGATCATCGCCAGCACTTTGCCCTCGAGCGGTTTCGTCCGCTCGCCGGCCTTGAGCCTGGTCTTTCGCGCCACCGCATCGTCCAGCATCAAGCGCAGGTCGCCCGCGGAAACGGCGGACAGGTCGGTGAAGTGGCGAACGTTCATCGGCAAATTCCAGGATTACTTCGCGGCTTCGGCCGCAATCGCGTCGGTCAAGCCCTTGGCAGCGGCACGGATGCGCTTCAGTGCCTCGCCGATCTCCGCGTCGCTGACGGTGAGCGGCGGCAAGAGGCGGATGACGTTGTCGCCGGCCGGCACGGCAAGCAAGTGCTGGTCGCGCAGCGCCATGTTGACCTTGGTGTTGGGCATGGCGCATCTCAACCCAAGCATCAGGCCCGTCCCCCTGATGCCTTCAATGACATCGGGAAATTCGTCCGCGACCGACGCAAGGCCCTGCTTCAGAAGCAGCGCCTTGCGCTGAACATCCTCGAGGAAGCCGTCGGCCAGCACGACGTCGAGCACGGCGTTGCCGACCGCCATCGCCAGCGGATTGCCGCCGAAAGTGGTGCCGTGCACGCCAGCCGTCATGCCGGTTGCGGCCTCGTCGGTGGCGAGGCAGGCGCCTATCGGGAAGCCGCCGCCGATGCCCTTGGCGATCGCCATCAGGTCAGGCGTCACGCCGGCCCATTCATGCGCGAACAGCTTGCCGGTACGGCCGATGCCGCACTGGACCTCGTCGAAGATCAGAAGCAGGCCGTGCTGATCGCAGAGCTGGCGCAGACGCTTCAGCGACTGCGTCGGCACCGGGCGGATGCCGCCCTCGCCCTGCACAGGCTCGATCAGGATCGCCGCGGTCTCCGGCGTGATCGCCTTTTCGGCGGCGTCGATGTCGTCGAACGCCACCTGGTCGAAGCCCTCGACCTTCGGCCCGAAGCCTTCGAGATATTTGTACTGGCCGCCGGCGGCGATCGTCGCCAGGGTGCGGCCGTGGAAGGCGCCCTCGAAGGTGATGATGCGGAAGCGCTCGGAGTGGCCGTTGACGAACTGGTAGCGCCGCGCCGTCTTGATCGCACATTCCAGCGCCTCGGCGCCGGAATTGGTGAAGAACACCTTGTCGGCAAAGGTCGCCTCGACCAGCCGTTCGCCCAGCCGGCGCTGCTCCGGAATCTCATAGAGGTTCGAGACGTGCCACAGCTTGGCCGCCTGCTCGGTGAGCGCCGCGACCAGATGCGGATGGCTGTGGCCCAGCGAGTTCACGGCGATGCCGCCGGCGAAATCGAGATATCGCTCGCCCTTGTCGGTGACCAGCCAGGTCCCCTCCCCGCGGTCGAAAGCCAGGGGTGCGCGAGCAAAAGTCTCGTAAAGCGCCGAACCGCTCATTATATGCGTCTCCGGAACCGGAAATCAAAAAAGCCGCCAAAGCGGCGGCCTTTGCGGCTTATCGTGTTTTTCGGCCATGAAGTCAACGAAAACGTCGCGCAGAAGCGCGCGGCAAGCCTCCGACGGCACGCCGGCTCATGAGCGGTCAGGCAAGTTGGGGAAAACCGAAAAAACCGAATCGTGTTGCCCTGGGGACTCTTGTCACCGAGTCAGCGCATAAGGTATTTGTAGTCGAGAAATAACTAGATTTCGTGCGGCGGATCTAATCACCCGGTACATGTGGTGTTGTTTGCCCGGCGGGAGTCGGGTCGGGAAAGGATTCTGACTGCCGTACGCCTCAGCAGGAGCGCGGTCTCATGAACTGGACTGACGAGCGGGTCGAACTTCTCAGGAAATTGTGGTCGGAGGGTCTCAGCGCCAGCCAGATCGCCGCACAGCTCGGCGGGGTAAGCCGCAATGCCGTCATCGGCAAGGTGCATCGCCTGAAACTCTCGGGCCGCGGCCGCGCGACCGCAGCGCCGGCGCGGCAGAAGAAAGCGTCGCAGGGAGCCTCGATGCAGAAATCGGTGGCTCGCGCGGCAAGTGCTGCACGTCATGTGACGGCCTCGATCGGCGCGACCGCGCTGCAGGTGCAGTTCGACGCGGAGCCGGTGGCGCGCCACTATATCCGTCCGGTCGAGAATGTGGTGGTGCCGATCTCGCGCAACCTGCAGCTCGTCGAGCTGACCGAGCGCACCTGCAAGTGGCCGAATGGCGATCCGCTGTCGGAAGACTTCAGCTTCTGCGGCAACGACGCCGCCGAGACCGGGCCGTACTGCAAATATCACGCCCGCGTCGCGTTCCAGCCGGCGGCGGAAAGGCGCAGAAGCCGCTGAGCCAATAGCGAATAGCGAATAGCGAATAGCGAATAGCGAATAGCGAATAGCGAATAGCGAATAGCGAATAGCGAATAGCGAATAGCGAATAGAACAGTGTCGGTATTGGAGCCCGGCGCAAGCTTCTTTTGTCGCTATTGGCTACTCCCTATTCGCTATTTGCTTTTTCACAGCCACCCATTCTTCCTGAAGCGCCAGTACAGGAACGAGCAGATCAGCGTGATCGCCACCAGCACGGTCGGGTAGCCGTATTCCATCCTCAGTTCAGGCATGTCGGTGAAGTTCATGCCGTAGATGCCGGCGAAGGCCGTCGGCACAGCCAGAATGGCTGCCCATGAGGCGAGCTTCTTGGAGATCGCCGTTTCCTGGCTTTGTCCGACCAGAAGGCTCGCTTCGAAGGCGAAGGCCAGGACCTCGCGCAGGCTGTCGATCTTTTCCTGTACGGTGCGGATGTGGTCGGTCACGTCGCGGAACAGCGGATGCATGGCGGGATGGATCTGCGGCAGCTCGGCGCTGGTCAGCCGCCGGCAGACCTCGACCAGCGGCAGCGCCGCGTTGCGCAGCCTGAGCAGATCGCGGCGCAGCATGTAGAGGCGCTCGATGTCTGTGCCGGTCATCGGCTTCAGCAGCACCTTGTCCTCGATCTGCTCGACCTCGTCCTCGATCTGCTCGAGAACCGGCATGTAATTGTCGACGATGAAGTCGAGAATGGCATAGAGGACGAAATCCTCGCCCTTGGCGAGCGAAGACGGGCAGCTTTCCCAGTGCTGACGCACTGCGGCGTAGGAGGTCGAGGGACCATGCCTGACGCTGACGATGTAGCCGGTGCCGACGAAGAGATGCGTCTCGCCGAAGGTGACGCGGCCCTCGATCAGTTGGGCCGTGCGGGCGACGATGAACAAGGCGTCGCCATATTGCTCGATCTTCGGCCGTTGATGCGGATGCTCGGCATCCTCGATTGCCAGATCATGCAGATGAAACTGCGCCTGCACCCTGAGCAACAGATTGCGGTCGGGCTCGAGAAGGCCGATCCAGACGACATGGCCGGGCCTTGTCGCCCATTCGCCGGCCTCTTCGACCGTGATGTCGGCGATGCGTTTGCCGGCGGAATAGACGCTCGAGGCAATGATGCCGGATGTCGGCTGCGGGACCGGGGTCAGGTTTCGAACTTGCTCCATCGCAAACCTCCCGAGACAGCGACTGACAAAATCGCCGCACCTGGAGCAGCCTAGCCTAAATCAGCGAGCTGTTCGAGGGGCCGCCTGTTCACTTAGCCGGTACCGAGCCCGGGGACACCACCTGGTCGGTCTTGTCGCCCTTCGGCCGATCGGCCGGCATCTGGTCGCCGGTGACGATGTAATAGATGGTTTCGGCGATGTTGGTGGCGTGGTCACCGATCCGCTCGATGTTCTTGGCGCAAAACAACAGATGCGTGCAGGGTGTGATGTTGCGCGGATCTTCCATCATGTAGGTCAAGAGCTCGCGAAACAGCGAGGTGTACATGGCGTCGATCTGGTCATCGCGGTCGCGCACGAAGCCGATCTTCTCGACCGAGCGTGACGCGTAGACGTCGAGCACTTCCTTGAGCTGCGTCAGGGCCAGATTGGCCAGTGCCTCGAGGCCGCGGAACAGGCTGTTCGGCTGGCGGCCGTCGACCGCCGCCACGCGCTTGGCGACGTTCTTGCCGAGGTCGCCGACGCGCTCGATGTCGGCCGAGATGCGGATCGCGCCGACGATCTCACGCAGATCCGTCGCCATCGGCTGCCGCCTGGCGATGATCACGATCGCCTTGTCGTCGATCTCGCGCTGTCCCTCGTCGAGGACGATATCATCCTGGATGACCTTCTGGGCGAGACCCTGGTCGGCGTTGACCATTGCGGCGACCGCCTGCTCGACCATGCGCTCGGCATGCCCGCCCATGGCGGCGATGCGCTTCGACAGGAATTTCAGCTCTTCGTCATAGGCACTGACAATGTGGACGGATTGCATGGATATGCCTTCCCGGTTTCTGCCGGCTGGTGCGTTCCCCCAATCTGTCGCTGATACGCGAACCGGATGACAGAAAGAAGAAATTGCCGGTTGCCAACCAATATAGGATCAATGAGCCGGCAAATGAACCGTGAACGCCGCGCCCTTGCCGACTTCCGACTTGATCGACAGCCTTGCATTGTGACGGGTCAATATATGCTTGACGATCGAAAGGCCAAGGCCGGTGCCTTTCTGGGTCCGGCTGTTTTCCACATCGACGCGGTAGAAGCGCTCCGTGATGCGGGGAATATGTTCCTCGGCAATGCCGGGGCCATAGTCTCTTATGGTGACGTCGATGCCTGCGTCCGGGCCGTCCTCGCTGCCGGCGATGGAGACTGTAACATGTCCGCCCGACTGGCCGTATTTGCAGGCATTCTCCAGGAGATTCTCGAAAACCTGGAACAGCTCGTCGCGGTCGCCGGGCACGGAAATCGGGCCATCGATGAAGTCCCTTTCGATGACGAGACCGTTCTCGCTGGCCAGGGGTCCGAGCGAATCGATGACGCTGTCGATGGTCTGGCGAAGGTCGACCTCGGTTCCCGGCTTCAGATAGGGTTTCATCTCCAGCCGCGACAGCGACAGCAGGTCGTCGATCAGGCGCGCCATGCGGCCCGTCTGGTTCTGCATGATCTGCAGGAACTGGTCGCGCGCCGCCGGATCATTGCGCGCCGGGCCGCGCAATGTCTCGATGAAGCCGGCGATCGAGGCGAGCGGCGTGCGCAGCTCGTGGCTGGCATTGGCGATGAAGTCGGCGCGCATGCGGTCGATGCGGCGCGCTTCGCTCTGATCCTTGAACACCAGCACATAGAGGTCGGTGGCATGGCCGACCGAGGACGCGCTCACCCGGTATGTCCGCTCCACGGGGAGCTTTTCGGTGTAGTCGACGACGTCGGACGCAACGGTTCCCGAGACGATGCCGTCCAGCAAGGCCTGCATTTCCGGCGCGCGGAATTTGAGCGACAGCGACATGCCGGGCGCCAGCCCGCCGAAGGCGGCGAAGGCAGCCGCATTGGCGTGAACGATGGTGGCGGCGTGGTCGAAGATGATCAGCGGATCGGCCACGGCCGCCGCAAGATATTCGCCGGAGAGCCGCTGCAGGCCGCCAGCCTCGATCGCCGCCGCGACGTCGGCGGACTGTCGTTCGGCATCGGCGGGCAGCATTGG
>NZ_RZSC01000269.1:0-7489 GCF_003998155.1 Mesorhizobium sp. M1E.F.Ca.ET.063.01.1.1 | reverse complement strand
AGGCGTTCCCATTGGATGTCCTCGGCGCCGAGAGCGCCGGCATGATCGGCTATGTCATCGAACAGGAGCTTGGCAACCTCCTCAAGGACAGGCTGTTCGCGACATTGCTGACGCAAGTGAAGGTGGACCCCCGCGATCCGGCCTTCGCCCATCCGACGAAACCGATAGGCCCCGTCTATGACGAAGCGACCGCGCGACGGTTTGCCGCGAACCGCGGCTGGAAAATTGCGCCCGATGGCGACAAGTGGCGCCGCGTCGTGCCCTCGCCGCGGCCACTCGAGATTCTGGAAGCATCGGTGATCTCGTTCCTTGTCGAGCGCGGCGTCATCGTCATTTGCACGGGCGGCGGCGGCGTCCCGGTCATAGCCAGGGACGACGGCAGCCTTTGCGGCGTAGAGGCCGTCATCGACAAGGACCTGGCGAGTTCGCTTCTCGCGCGTCAATTGAAGGCCGACATGCTGCTCATGCTGACTGACGTCGACGCGGTCTATCTCGATTACGGCACGCCCGCTGCCCGCGCGCTTCGTCGGGTCGTCGCGGCAGAGATATCCGCGCGGGAGTTTCCGGCCGGCTCGATGGGTCCCAAGGTCAGCGCCGCGATCGGGTTCGTCGAAGCTACCGGCAAGCCTGCCGCGATCGGCAAGCTCGACGACGCCCTGGCAATCGTCAAGGGCGAGCGCGGCACGACTATCACAACGGGACCCTGACCGCCCTCGCCTGAAGTCGTTCAAAGATGTGACGCGCTTTTGAGGGCCAATCTCGATGGACAGCGCCGTCGCCGGTTCGCTACGCTGAGCATGACCGATGTCGACCTGCCGAGGGGGTCATGGAACAGTTCGAGCAAACCACCCCCGTCCGCCTGAGGACCATCCCAGCGGAGATTTGGGCGCTGGGCTTCGTCTCGCTGCTGATGGACGTCTCGTCGGAGATGATCCACGCCTTGCTGCCGATCTATCTCGTCACCGTCATGGGCGCATCGATGGTGACCGTCGGCACCATCGAAGGCATTGCCGAAGCGACGGCCGCCATCACCAAGGTTTTTTCGGGCGCGCTGTCGGATTGGCTGGGAAAACGCAAGCTGCTGGCGGTGATCGGTTACGGCCTCGCCGCCCTCACCAAGCCGGTATTCCCGCTGGCTTCTTCGGTCGGCTGGCTTGTGGCGGCTCGCTTTGTCGACCGTGTCGGCAAGGGCATTCGCGGCGCCCCGCGCGATGCCCTGATTGCCGACATCGCCCCGGCTCATGCGCGCGGCGCCAGTTTCGGGCTTCGCCAAGCGCTCGACACGGTGGGCGCGTTTGTCGGACCGCTCCTGGCGATTGCCCTGATGTGGCTGACCGCCAATCAGTTTCGGACCGTGTTCTGGGTCGCGGTGGTTCCTGGCCTTCTGGCGGTCGTGCTGCTGGTCGCAGCCGTGCATGAGCCAGCTCGGCCCGCCGGCCTGCGTGAGGTGCGTGCTCCCTTGAGCATGTCCGAGCTCAGGCGCCTGGGGTCGCCCTTCTGGCTGGTTGTCTGCGTCGCCACCGTGTTCACATTGGCCAGGTTCAGCGAAGCGTTTCTCATACTGCGCGCGCAGGGGATGGGTTTGCCGATCGTGCTCGTCCCGCTGGTGCTCGTCGTCATGAACGTGGTCTACTCGCTTGCAGCCTATCCGGCCGGCGTGCTCTCCGATCGCGTCAATCGACTGACGATGCTCATTCTCGGCTTCCTGATCCTCATTGCCGCGGACATCGTGCTGGCGTTTCCCGGAAATCTGGCCGGCGTGGCGCTCGGCGTGGGCCTCTGGGGCCTGCATCTGGGGTTCACACAAGGACTTCTGGCAACGCTCGTCGCCGATACGGCCCCGCCGGAACTGAGAGGCACCGCCTTCGGGATGTTCAACCTGTCGAGCGGCCTCGCGCTGCTGGCCGCCAGCCTGCTGGCGGGCGCGCTCTGGGATCTTTTCGGACCGCTGATGACCTTCCTGGCGGGCGCCGGCTTCACGGCGCTGGCGCTCCTTGGCCTTGGCCTGGTCCGTTGGCTGATGCCGACCCTCGGGCGCAATGGGAAAGCGGAAGAAGGCGCGGTGTCCGGCTCCTGACGCTGATACTGAGCAACCGTGTCGCTGTCCGGGCTATCGGATCACGGTATCACGCCCGCTCCCTCCAAGAACACGCGGACTGCTTTGCGAACCTGCTGCGCCTGTCCGACCAAGAGATGTCCACCGGTGTCGTAGACGACCAGCTTTGCGCCGGGGATCCTACCCGCCGCGAATTCGGCTGCCGGCAGCGTGTTGAACAGGTCGTCGCGCGCGGAGATGATCATTGTCGGTGCAGTGATTTCTTCCAACGGTAGTTCATGCAGCTCGGGGGCGCTGTCGATATTGATTCCGGAAAAACGCAGCGACAACGGTTCGACGCTTCTGACGAAGCTCATGACGCGGTCCCTCTCGGCCTGGGGCGCGGCCGTTACCAGCGCCGGTCGAACGCCGAGAAACCGAATGAGTACCGACGGTGCGATAGTCTCGGCGGCCCACCAGGCGAAATCGCCGCCGGCGTTGACAGCCCAGAACGCGAACCTGTTGCCGCGGCCCACGTCGATCGAGACCGGACTGGTGGGCGAATAAAGGGCTGGGACGATCAGAATGAGAGCAGCGACCTTGTCAGGGTGCCGGAGTGTCAGCTCGACCGCTGAACGGGCGCCGGCCGAAACGCCGACAACAACCGCTTTGGGGACGTTCAGTCTGGAGAGCAACGCCGCGTGCGCATCGCCCTGCGCGGCTGGAGAGGGGTCTCGCGGAACGGGCGTGCGCAGATAGCCGAAGCGCGACGGCGCGATGACCCGAAAGCCCCCACCCGCTAGATCGGCAGCAAGGGCGAGGCCTTGGTCAAAGCCGCCGCCGGCGCCGTGGATCGACAGCAGCGGGCTGCCCGCGCCGCTGTCGGCGTATTCGATCGGCCCGATGTCGAGGTTGGCGACCAGGCTGCCTTGGCTGACGGCGTCGCGTAGACGACCAAGCTCGTTCCTGTAAAGGAAGAAAGCCACACTGGTCGTGGTCGCCATGGCGATCAGCGTGACCAGCAAGAAACCGCCAATTCGACTCATTGCGAAAGCTCCTCCAAGGGATGAGCGAAGATTGACCCGCATCACCTGGAAGCAAATGGATATCTCAATCCCTTGAGTGATCGCAACGCGTTGACCTGCGGGTGCTAAGCCACGGCGGCAACGCCAACGACATAGTTCTTGCCATAGGCCTTGGCGCATTTCGGGCATGTCGTATAGAAGAAATAGACGTCGCCCGGTTCCGATTTTCGGTTGCGTACGATCTGCCGCATCTCCTCGTGCCACTGCCTTGCCTGACTGTAGGGGCCTTCGAACACTTTCGTCAGAAAGTCGCCGCTCAGCGTCGTCATCTCTTCGCCGGCAACCGATTTCGTGACCGAGAACAGATGCTCGCCGCTCCAGAGCGAAATATCCCGGCTGAGCACGATGAACCGATCCGTGTCCGAGGCTTCCGCTTCGTCGATATGCTTGTTAACGCGGGCGAACACGTCACCCATGTTCAGCGGGATATGCATGACGGAGCGGGTGGTCGCTCTCAGAAAACGCTTGTCCTTGAAGTGCAGTTCCTGAGCGTCCCAGCCTTCGGGATTGAATTTGGGGCAGCAGCCGGTGGTGTTGACGCTGGCATCGTATCGGGGCGTTTCATTCGTCTGCATGATCGTTCCCTTGATCGGATCGGCACCATCCAGCAGGTGACGCGCCCGTCGTCATTGATCCTCGTCAACAAGGAACGCATTTGATGCGCATCAAGGCCGATCAAAGGGATGACTGTTAGCTGGAACGAGCCGGCAGACTTGGGAGATGGTCATGGCTCACAAACAGGTATTGTTCCGCTCGGCGGCGCGCGAAAAGATCCTCCGCGGCGCCACCCAGCTTGCCGACGCCGTGCGTGTGACGCTCGGTCCACGCTCGAAGTCGGTTCTGATCGAGAAGAAATGGGGCGCGCCTATCGTCTGCAACGACGGGGTCACGATCGCCAAGGAATTCGACCTGAAGGACCCGGAAGAAAATCTCGGCGCGCGGATGCTGAGACAGGCGGCCGAAAAGACGGGCGACATGGTGGGTGACGGAACGAGCACCGCGACCATCCTTGCCCATGCCATGTTCGCCGACGGCGTGCGCAATGTCGTCGCGGGCGCGAGCGCTATCGACATCAAGCGCGGTCTCGATCGTGCGACGAAGCGCGTCATCGAAACGCTCAAACAGATATCGCGGCCGGTCTCGACCCGGCGCGAGAAGGAACAGGTGGCGACGATCTCCGCCCACAACGATCCGCTGATCGGCGAACTGGTCGGCGAGGCCATGGAGAAGGTCGGTGGCGAAGGCGTCATCACGGTCGAGGAATCGAAGACCACCGAAACGGTCCTCGATGTGGTCGAAGGCATGCAGTTCGACCGCGGCTTCCTGTCCCCCTACTTCGTGACCGACACCGAAAAGATGGAGGCGGTGCTGGAAGACGCGCTCGTGCTCATCGTCGAAAAGAAGATCTCTTCGCTCAACGACCTGATCAAGCTGCTCGAGGCCGTGGCGAAATCAGGATCGCCACTGCTTGTGATCGCGGAGGATGTCGAGGGTGAGGCGCTGGCCACGCTGATCGTCAATCAGATCCGCGGCACGTTCAAGAACTGCGCCGTGAAGGCGCCGGGCTTCGGCGACCGTCGCAAGGCCATGCTGCAGGACATCGCCATCCTGACGGGCGGGCAGGTCATTTCAGAGGATATCGGCCTCAAGCTCGAAAACGTGACCATGGCGCAATTGGGACGCGCGAAGCGCGTGGTCGTCGACAAGGACAACACCACCATCATCGGCGGTGGCGGTGAGCAGAAGACCATCAAGGGCCGCGTCGAGCAAATACGGCGAGAGATCAGCGATACGACCAGCGACTACGACCGGGAGAAGCTTCAGGAGCGGCTGGCCAAGCTCGCCGGCGGCGTGGCCGTCATCAAGGTCGGCGCGCCGACCGAGGCCGAGATGAAATCCAAGAAGGAGGCGCTCGACGACGCCATCAGCGCCACCAAGGCCGCTGTCGCGGAGGGCATAGTGCCTGGCGGCGGACTGGCCCTGTTGCGCTGCATCGGTACGGTCACGGAGGAGGAAGCGCGTTGCGAAGGCGACGAACGCACCGGCGTCCAGATCCTCAAGCGCGCTCTCGAAGTGCCTGTGCGCCAGATCGCCGAGAATTCGGCTGTCGACGGCGGCGTGGTCGTCGCCAGGATGATCGAGGGCAAGGGTAATTTCGGCTTCGACGCCGGCCGCAAGGAATATGTCGACCTCGTCGAAGCTGGCATCATCGATCCTACCAAGGTGGTGCGGATCGCGCTCGAGAACGCCGCCTCCGTCGCCAGCGTCCTGCTCCTGACGGAAGCGACCATGACCGAGATTCCGGAGCCGGCAAAGGAGCGCCCGCTTGAACCGGAAATGTCGATGTAGCGACAAACCGGGAAGGTCCCGATATCGTTGCGGCAGTCGATATCGCGACACCGTGGCTTGGAATGTCTTACAGAATATAGCTGAAAGCCAAGGCGGTCAGCTCACGCGCTCAGCAGTCCTCGCGAGCGATATTTGAGAAATTCAAGCGAACAAACCAGACCAAGCCGGCCGCCAGCGCCAGACAAGGCATTCGGAACGTCCGGGATGTCGACGTTGATGACCGCGGCATCCAACGTGGCGCCGAGTTGCCTCGCCACCGCCACCGCGTTCGACGCAACCTTCGGCCCCTGCGGGTCCGGATAAGTCGGCAAGAACAGGGACGCCAACAACTGCATTTGCTTGTCTCCCTCAATGTTACGCCTACTGGCGACGCCGATATCGGTGCATCTCGCGACGCTTGGCTGTTGTCCTCGTTATCGCGTGCGGCGTCCAAGGCGCGCATCCGGTCAAGCCATCGCAGGCACTGCGCTCCGCTCACTGCATCCGCGTCCGAAAATCGATAGGCGCACCGGCTTCATGAGGTCCGTAAATCAGCACGATCGAGAGTTTCGTGCCTTGATGCGCGTCAAGATCGGTTCACTCGGGGCAAGACAGGCCGAGAGCATCAAGGCCCGCTTCGAGGTGATCGCCGAGAAGCGGGTTGCCGCAGAGATAGCCGGCCGTGTGTTTGTTGTGGGCGTAGGCGGCCTGCTGGCGGACCTCTTCCCAATCGGCCGCCTCACCGTCATCCCTGCCGAGCCACATCAACGCCACGAGGTCGATCTGCTCATCGATGGAGAGCTCCGAGATCAGCGAACCAAGCTCCTCACGCACAGGATCGTCATCATGATCCTGAAGCACTGCAATCTCATTGTCGTCCGTGGGATTGGACCCCGCGTCAGGCTCGGTAACGGCAACCTTGACGTCGAATTCATGTGCCTTGGCGACTATGAAGCAGACTTTCCGGACGGCAATTGCCAGTTCAGGCGTCTCGGCGTCCTCACTTCCGATTCCGCGTTTCATCCGACATCTCCTCTTCGTCCTCAGCGCTTCCCTCTCATGAAATGCAGGTCTGGATGGCCTTCATCATCGATCGAGGCTCCCGATGTAGGCGATGATGGCCTCGATCTGGTCGGGAGTTGCCACGAACTCGGGCATGTCCGGGTGGCCGGTGGAGATTCCCTCGGCCAGGGCTTCCTGCAAGTCTTCGATCGGGTAGCGGCGATGCAATGAACGAAACGGCGGTGCATCAGGGTGGGTGCTTGCGCCAGCCGCACCGACCGCGTGACAACGCGCGCAGTTTGCTTCGACCAGCCTCTTGCCATAGGCGATCTGCGAACTGTCGCCCGCCCAGGCAGGCAATGCGAAGGCGACTGCGAACGACAAGATCTGGAGCGCTATTCGACGTTTCATATGCGCAGAATACGCCGCGAACGGACGCTGAACCTTGACCTGGCTCAAACTGCCGAAACGCACTATCGTTCAAGGACATACGCACCGGGCGCCGCGCAAATCGCCTTCAAGTCGCCTGCGGCGCCGGACCGGTCGGCTGCAACCTCACGACCGGAGTGCCACGCCAGCCATTCCACCCAGGCCGGCCACCAGGAGCCATATGTCACGGTCGCGTTATTCGCCCATTCATCCGCGTCCGGACGGATATCCGCGTGGCGGCAACTGAGCCGCCGGTAGGAACGGCCCGGGTGGCCGAGCTCGGAAACGA
Organism: Mesorhizobium sp. M1E.F.Ca.ET.063.01.1.1; assembly: GCF_003998155.1. NCBI lineage: Bacteria > Pseudomonadati > Pseudomonadota > Alphaproteobacteria > Hyphomicrobiales > Phyllobacteriaceae > Mesorhizobium > Mesorhizobium sp. M1E.F.Ca.ET.063.01.1.1. The sequence goes on along the minus strand of NZ_RZSC01000269.1, from coordinate 321 downwards.
TGCCCGCATTGTGTCCACCGCTTGTCAGAACGAAGTCGATGTCGGTGTCGAGCAGGTAAGTCAGTTTGAATACCGAACGCCACGGCGCAACGTGATCCGTCTCGGTGCCGACCGCGAACACCGGCGATCGAATGTCTTCCAGATGGATGGGTCTGCCCCCGACACGAAAATGCCCCTCGACAAGATCGTTGTCCAGATAAAGCTGCCGCAAATATTCCGACTGCATACGGAACGGCATCCGGGTTGAATCGGCGTTCCAGGCCATGAGGTCGGTCATCGGAGCGCGTTGGCCGAGCAGGTATTCGCGCACGATGCGTGACC
>NZ_RZSC01000268.1:0-7530 GCF_003998155.1 Mesorhizobium sp. M1E.F.Ca.ET.063.01.1.1 | reverse complement strand
GCCCCGTCTCGCTCATCCTCGCAGTGCTCGTGGCGCTGTTCCTGCTTCTGCCGCTGCTGGCGGTGATCCCGGTGTCGCTGACGCCGAGCCGCATGCTGACCATGCCGACCGGGGAATTGTCGCTACGCCACTACCGCTCGCTGATCGAGGACCCGCGCTGGCTGGACTCCATCCTGCTGTCGATTCGCATCGGCGTGGTCAGCAGCGCCCTTTCCACGGTGCTGGCGCTCACCTTCAGCCTGGGCGTCTGGATGTTCCAGCCGCGCTTCACGGCCGCTCTTGTCGGCTTCGTGCTGCTGCCGATGGTGGTGCCGCCGGTGGTCTCGGCGGTGACGCTCTATTTCCTGCTCACCTCGGTCTCCGGCATCTCGTCCTTCTTCGGCTACGACACCTGGCTGGGCGTGGCCATGGCGCATTCGGTGATGACGGTGCCCTTCGCCACGGTGCTTATTTTAGTGTCGCTCAGCCAGCTCGACCGGCGCATAGACCTTGCCGCACGCGGCCTCGGCGCCAGCGTCTGGGAGCGCGCGACGCGCGTCATCATGCCCAACATCAAGTTCGGCATCGTCACCGCGGCGCTCCTCTCCTTCGTGCTCTCCTGGGAAGAGATCGGCGTGACGCTGTTCATCACCTCGGTGAACGCCATCACCCTGCCGCGCCTGATGTGGATGGGCCTGCGCGACAACATCGACCCGGCGATCGCAGCGCTCTCGGTGATCCTGATCATCATCACCGTGCTGGTGCTTGCCGTGCGCAGCGTCGTCACGCGCCGGCAAGCCACACCGTAAGCTTGTGGCTTTACCCCAACGAAAGAGGCCCGCCGGGAGCGGCGAGCCTCTTAACGAAGCCAAAGTGGAAGTTTGGCCCGTCATGATCCGGGGGTGTGGATCGCGGAAAGTCTAGCCAAGGGCGGTCCGGCGGGCGATTTACAAATCCGTAAACTTCGGGCCGCGCGCGCCCCGGGCGCTGTGCCGGAATATGATTTTATTCAGTCACTTACCGCCGCATTCCGGCTCGCACGCACTTGTCTTTCAACGAAAAGTGATGGATGCCGAGCCGTCATGGCCGGAGCGGCCGGACGCAGCGCAAGACGAGTGGAACCAGCCCGCTGCGTCGCGATCTTTCAGATTCGCTCCACGCGCCAAGGGTTTCTGATTTTGTGCATGTCGTTCTCCCAAACCGCTCCAGCACTTTGGGCGACGTGCATCAGCCGCCGGGAAGCATTCTTGCCAGCACTCCGTCCCTGCGGACGAAATGATGATAGAGCGCGGCCAAGGCGTGCAGGCCAGCGGCGATCAGTATGCCGTTGGCGCACAGCTCGTGCAGTTCACGGATGTTCCTGGCGGTCGCCTTGTCCGGTGTGAATGGCGACGGTACCGCAAACAGGCCGAAGAAGCTCAACGCGTCGCCCCGGAACCAGGTCAGGAAAATGCCGAGGACGGGGATCGCGATCAGCAGACCGTAGAGGAGGACATGTCCGGCCTTCGCCGCGGTTTGCTCGAGCCCGGACATCTCTGCCGGGAGACCCGGCCTCCCTCTCAGGCCGCGCAGAACCACCCGCCAAAGCACGAACGCGGCAAGCAGAAGGCCGAAGGAAATGTGCAATCGCCAAATGGCGTCCACCGTGGGATCGCCACGGGGATAGAACTCTTCGCCATAGGTCAGCGCATAGAGCAGAATGACGAGGGCAAAGAGAGCCCAATGGAGGAACTTCTGCGTGGACGTGTAGGTGGTGATGATGGCCATTGCACAACTCCGATCGAGGAGCCCCGGTGTCGCGGGCCTTCTTGGCAGACTTGCGGCCGCTAAATTAAGAATCGGTAAGGCTTCGACCAATTGAGGAGACGCGCCAAGCGCAACGTCCGGCGCCGCACACGCGACCCGTTGCCGACCATCCGCAGTCCGCGCAGTTCGAGCGGTTCAGCTTTCTGCCAAACCGCTCAAACTATTCGCAATTCCGGACGGAAAACCGCCGCGCGCTTTTCCTGGAATGACGCCACGCAAGGCGAAGGCAACCTGCCCTCGCCTGCGTCGCAGCCGGTCAGGCGGCCTGTGGCCGCCGCATCCTCTCGACAAGAGCTTGCCGGGCCGGGCCGGCGAGCGGCCGGTCCATGGTCAGCAGCCCGTCGAGCAGCGCGAGGAGCTCACGCGCCGCGGACGACTTGCAGGAGTAGTAGACCATCTGGCGGTCGCGGCGGGTGTCGACCAGGCCAAACCTGCGCAGTTTGGCCAGATGCTGGGAGAGTGCGGACTGGCTGAGTTCGACCTTGTCGGCGAGGATGCCGACCGACAGTTCGCCCTCTGCCAGGTAGTTCATGATGAGCAGACGCTTCTCGTTGCCCATCACCGCGAGAAAGGCTGCCGCGCTTTCTGCGTTGGCGGTAAGTTTCTTCGTGACCATCGATTTCCCCATGTTCATGCTCTTCCGACGCCATGGGGGCAATGGCTTCAGAATTCCAGAGCATTTGGTGGACCTGCTCCGACACGGAATCGGAACCTGCCCTGCTTCTTTGTCGACCAAATCCCTTCGTAACCCGGTTGCCACCACGTCGGGGTATTGGCCTCGGACAGCATGCGCCGCAATATTGTGTGACGCAAGTTGGCGCAGACTCGGAATAATTCCACGCCGCTAATGAGTATCAGCGCTTCGTTGTTTCGGCAAGGATATAGCGAGGCCGGCGCCGCATCCGGCAGGCCTCGGACCAGGCGCGAGATGAAGAACCTGGCGGCGACAGCGCCACGCAGGAAGGCGCATCGCCACCATGTTTTCGAGACTCACCCTCATTTCCGAACCCGTGTTAATATCAGCCGGGGCAGGAAGGGGGACATGGAGGAGAAAGCCATGTCCAATATTTCGCGAAACACGTTCACACCGGACGAGACCGCCATGTTTGGGCGCGTCTTCGAGAGCGGCCGCATCGCCGGAGAAACCGAGGAGCAGAAGCAGGCGCGCGCCTCGCGTATCATCGCCAACTACATGGCCGGCATCACCGACGAGGCCGAACTCGTGGAACTGTCCCGCAAGCCGCTCGGGCGATAGAGGCGGATCATGCCGGCTGTCGGCGCGCTGCTCACATCCTCTTGAAATATCGGGATGAAACCTGCCGGGCAGTTGCGCGTTTCTGATCCGCCATAACGCATCAGGGGTTTCGCGATGATCCAGGGATGGTTTTCCAGGCCGGTCGAAGTCACCGTCGGCATAGCGGGCTCGATTCGGCATATTTCCAACGCGCAGCAGGCCGTGGAATTGCTGACGGGCCAGTGGCGCGACGCCGGCAGCGCGCAGCACGGCGCGGCGCTGCGCGCCTGCCGCCGGGCAATGAGCGGCGACGTTCCGGCCGACAATGCCAGGGAAGCTTTCGTCAGCGCCGCGCGCGAGGCGCATGTGCTGGTCGAATAGAGCGCTCATTTTCCGCCGACGAGAGGCCGCCGGAATGACCTGGCCGGCCCGGGCAGCGTGGCGCATCGCCGATCCAAAATTCTTCGGAACATTATCGGCGGTGGGTGGTTAACGCACGGGTCCGCCAATCGTGCCGGACCCACATCCCACCGGGCGCCAGCCGGTGCCGGTTGCTGATCAAAAGACGGCCATACGAACGGAGGATGTGATGAACGACGTCTGGTTTTCCGAGCCGGTCGTGATCGATTTCGAGCCAAGCGGACAACACAGGGTCTCAAGCTGCTTCGAGGCCGTCGAATGCCTGGACCAGCGCTGGCCAAGGCGGGCGCGCGACCGCACCTGGCGGTCGGCAAGCCGCGTCTGCCGCGACGCCCTCGACGGTTTGAGAAGCCCAGCCGAAGCCCGCAAAACCCTGCGCAGGGCGGCGAAGGCGGCCGGCCTGCTGGCCTGAGCGCCAGGCAATTCCGGAACGAACACGCCCGGGCGTCCCCATCCGCCCCTGGCCGCGCAGTCGAGAAAAGCTTCGGAACATTGCAGCCGCCGACCTGTTTCCTCCCTGTAGTCTGCTGACTACAGGGTTCCAGACCCAAGCCGAGCCCGTTCCGGCTTCCCATCGCCGGGGCGGGCTTGATTTTGTGCCGGGCAATCTGACGGAAACCGCAGCGCGGCCGACGTATACTCGAGAGCGTTCAGGGTGCATCCCGCGGGGTACATGAAAACGTCGGCCGCTGGGCTGCGGGGGCGCCTGTGTGTTCAGGCCCTTTCATTTCGGCGAGTCTGACGTCCGTGTTCAACGCGAAGGCCATGTCATGGTGAATGGGAGGTTACTATCCACAGGCCGTCCGGCGTCTTCTGGACCTGATCTGCCGATCACGAAACCGCCATAACGAGCCATGCGGTTCCGCTCCAAAATGCTGTGATCTAAAATTTCGCCCGTTGCGAAATTTACAAGTTGTAACCATTGTGGTGACACCCGAACCGGAAGTGGTTGCAGCCACCTCCGGCCCGCGGGTGCGCCATCTGGCACCGGGTTGCGGCGCTTTCTCTGGTCGAGGGACGCCGCAGCCCCAGCCAGCAATCCCTAATCTACAGGCACTTGAGTCACTCCGCCTGCAAAGGCAGGGTTTTCCCACAAGGTTTTTGTTCTCTGTGTGTTCCAGCAGGGCAATCCGATGCGAACCTATCCGCAGTCGACCTTAGAGGAGATCATTGATAGCGAGCGGGCAATGCTGTTGGATGGCCCCGAGCGCTACGGGCAGCATTATAAGCATGCCCGTGCTGCAACGATGTACTTTTCGCTCTGCATAGCGAGTATCGAGCGGGATCGGGCCGAAATGTTCGGCCGTTTGTTTTCCCTAATGAAGAAGCACCACACTCTCAGCTTTTTCTCGACCCTCCGGCTTCACAGGGTGCAGGCTATGATGGATCTGCGCCAGGTACTCGAGGCGGGTGCAGCAGCTGCTTTCGCGATCGCCCACCCAGACACGGAGCATTTTGTGGACGTGGATGCGTTCGGGATCATGGATCCCTCGCAAAAATTGACCAGCAAGCGCTACAAGTGGCTTGAAAAAAATTATCGTGATAAATCTGAGTGGGTTTCAAGCACTAAGGGCCATATCAATAGCCATGCCGCCCATGCGAACATCATTAGTGGCGACAGTACCTTTCGCATGGCTGACGATCGCTCGGCAGCTAACGCTCCGTTCTTCGATATCGAAGATGAGTATTTTGTCCGGACTGACCTTTGGCTAACTAGCAGCGTCGCCATAACCCTCATGGATTTGCTTTTTGGCGTGGCAAGCGATGTGGCGCGCACCGGTCGAGCTGTGGTCGAATTCCGCGCAGACTTTCAAGGAACCATTCAAGGCTTAGCCTCAGAGAACGCCGCCCTTCAGGCCGAGATTCAGGCTGGCGAGCGCTATCAGAAGGTGATGCAAGATATTGCGAAGCGCCAGCAAGGTCGTGGCGCTAGTTAGATAGCGGACTCGGCGGCCAAGCTCACAGCATCGGCTTCCACCGGCTGGTCGAAATCAAGCGCGAGAGGCGGGTTGTGTGGCGTTCACTTTAGCCACGTCATCGAGAGCGTGATTGATGCGTCCGCGCAGCAGTCGCCGGGCATCTCGCAGATCCATGGGATTCGCCGGCGGAGGATTCTTCGTATCATGGTGACGATGGAACCAGTTCGCGGTATGGCTGAACCGGATCATCTCCTTATCCTTTTTCCCATACCCTGCCTGCTCTAAGCACTCCATCGCCTTATACAGGTCGAACCAGCCTGGCTCTCCGGCGCAATAATTGAGCGCATGCGCCAGCAGATCGTCTTTCCGTGAGGCGGCATATCGGCTTTGGGCCGCAGTCGGCGCAGGCGGCGGCACAACAATGTTGCCGTCCTTGTCTCGAATGACGATATGGAATTCAGCTGACGGACCGCCAAAGGAAAAATGTGCTGTTTCCGCCCTCAGCATCACATGGCGGATCAGCTTGCCTTGGCGCATCTCGGCGGCACCGTCAGGTTCAACAGATGACTTTCCCATTATGCCCGCAACGATCCCGTTCAAGGTGCGGACTATGCCGTCACCAACGTTGTACACATCCTTGAGGGTGGTGAGATTGTCCAGGTCTTGCGCCTTGAGGACAAGCAATTGGTCGCCGAACTCATGCGGCATTAATTCAACGTAGGGATCGAAGGGTGGCGTGAACACTTTCAACCACGTATTCTGGTCTGAATCGTTGGCCCTCAGTACCAGCCACATCAATCTCGCCTCGGTTGCCCTATCTCTCGCGGAGAGGGTCTCTCATCGATGGAATGGCGATCCCGGCAGGATTCGAACCTGCGACCATCGGCTTAGAAGGCCGGTGCTCTATCCAGCTGAGCTACGGGACCGCTGGCCGGCCGGGGCCGGCTGATGCCACTATGCGGAGCCATTCTATCCAAAATGGATGGTCCGCTCCGATTTTTGTTTACGCAATTCAGGACGGAAAACCGCTGCGCACTTTTCCTGGAATTGCTTAGTGCGTCCAGGGCGTCTTGCGGTCATAGCGGAAATTGTCCGAATAGGAAATCTGCCGGCGCTTCGTCTCCTTCGGCTCCTCGACGCGGAAGGCAATGCCCTGCTTCTCGGCGTAGGCGACCGCCTCTTCCTTGGTGTCGAAAGTGAGCCGCACCTGGCTCAGCATGTCGCCCGAAGTCGTGTAGCCCATCAGCGGGTCGATCTTCTTGCGCTCGGCGGGATCGAACTCCAGCACCCAGTGGCCGGTCTTGGCCTTGCCGGACTGCATCGCGGTTTTGGCTGGGCTGAAAATGCGCGCGGACATGACCACCTCGTTGCCGCCCGAAGACCGGGCACCCTATTCGCGGCGCCCGTCCGAAAGCCCGGTTGGAGCCTGAGGTCGCGCGCCAACCCGTCAATACTGTGCAACGGCGCCGCCCGCAAGCGGCCATGGTCAAGCGGCCATGGTCCGGCGGACGGTCGTGACTGGCACGGGGAACCCTCGCGTCGCCCCGGACATTAACGGAAGGTCAGGCGACCAGCCGCTCCAGCCATCGGATGACGGCTTGCAGGGCGGCAGAGCACCACGAAGCGTCGCCATTCCTTGTCACCCAAGCCCGGACAGTCCGCCATGATCATGACAACCGAACATCCCGTCCTGCAACTGGCCGTGCTCGTCGGCAGCCTGCGCGCCCAATCCTTCAGCCGCAAGATCGCCAAGGCGCTGGCGGCCCGCGCGCCGGATTCGCTGCGTTGCCGCTTCATCGAAATCGGTGAGTTGCCCCTCTACAACGAGGATCTCGACGGCGACACACCGCCTGCCGCCTGGTCGACTTTCCGCGCCGCCGTCAGGGAATGCGATGCGGTGCTCTTCGTCACGCCGGAATACAACCGGTCGATCCCAGGCTGCCTGAAGAACGCGCTCGATGTCGGCTCGCGCCCATCGGGCAAAAGCGTCTTCAAGGGCCTGCCCGCCGGCGTTGTCAGCGTCACGCCCAACAAGCTCGGCGCTTTCGGCGCCAACCATGCGATACGGCAGACCTTCGTCTTCCTCGACATGCCGGTGATGCAGCAGCCGGAGGCCTATATCAGCAACGCCGCCGAGCTCCTCGACGCCAACGGCGCGGTCAAGGACGGCGA
>NZ_RZSC01000267.1:0-7570 GCF_003998155.1 Mesorhizobium sp. M1E.F.Ca.ET.063.01.1.1 | reverse complement strand
GCGCGAAAGGAGTTCGCCAATGACCGCCAAAAAGAAATGGTCGGCCGAGGTGACCGAGCACAGCGATGCGCTGGATCTCGAAGAGCACGTCTTCGAATCCGACGATGCCAGGAAGATCGCCGCTTCGCTCAAGCGCTCGGCCGAGCACAGCCACCGCCGCAAGGCGGAGCCGTTCCGGTCCGCAATGTCGATGCTGAATTTCTACATCAACCGCGCCGGCAGGAACCTGCCGGAAGCGCGAAAGCGGGTGCTGGAAAAGGCGAAGGACGAATTGCGCGTCGCCTTCGGGCGCGAGAAGCAGGACTGAGGCCTGTTGGGATTCAAGGTCAGGCCGGCCTCACCTGAATATCGACAGGCCTTAACGCGAGCGGATGACGTCGTCGGTATTGGCGAGCAGCTTGCGCACGGCATTGCGCGCCGCATCCGGCCGCTGCAGCCGGATGTTCCTCTCGATCGCTTCGTGCAGTTTCTGGGCGTGCTGCAGGTCGTCCAGTTCGCGTGTCGTATAGGCAAAGAGGTGGTCGAAGGCGGATTCGATGAGGACGCCGAGCGGCACCAAGAGGTCGTTGCCCGAGGCACGGAGGATGGCGAGGTGGAAGCGCGTGTCGGCGCGGGTGCGCTCCTGCAGGTTGGTCGCCTCGCCCATCTCGCGGCAGGCCTGGCTGATCTCGGCCATCTGTTCGTCGGTGCGCCGCATTGCTGCGAAAGCCGTCGCCTCCGGCTCGATGATGTGGCGGAACTCCTGCACCGTTCGCAGGAACACGTCGCGGTCGGGCGAGGTCGCGTACCAGGCGAGCACGTCCCGGTCGAGCAGGTTCCAGCGCTCTTTCGGCTCGACCCAACTGCCGATCTTGGGCCGCGACGCCAGAAGGCTCTTTGCCATCAGCATCTTGATCGCCTCGCGCACCGCCGAACGGCTGACGTCGAAGGTTTCCGACCATTTCGCTTCGTTGGGCAGGATGGTGCCGGGCGGATAGTCGCCGCGCACGATCCGAAGGCCGATTTCGCTCGCCAGCGACGTGTGCACACTGGCGCCAGGGATGCGTGGCGAGTTGGGCCGCCGGACGCCCGCCGGACGCTCGGCGGATGCCGCTTTCTTCGGCTTTTTTTCGTTGTTCGGCTTTGCGTCCCGCATATGTCCAGAAAGTCCGGTTTTCAGAAGCTGTCAAGCCGGGCAAGCCAGCTTTGCCTCAGGGCACGCGGATGTGCACAGCTCAACCAGCATTTGTCTCCCCTCACGCGGCCTTGACGTATTTGCGCCAGCTGTGTTCGGGCCGGAAGCCCAGCACATCGCGCGCCTTACGGTTCGACAGCAGCGTCTCGAATTCACCGAGCTCGGCTTTCACCGGCACGCCGGGATAGAAGCGCTTCAGGAGCTCGGCCGTCGGCAGGTCGGACGAGGTGTCGTCATTGGCCGCGTTGAAAACCTGATAGCCCAGCCCGTCCTTCTCGATGGCGCGAAGCGTGATCTGGCCGAGATCGCGGGCGTCGATGTAGCTCCAGGCGATGCGCTTGCGGAAGCCCGGATCGGCGAACCATTTCGGGAACAGCGCATATTCATGCGGCTCGATGACGTTGCCGATGCGCAGCGCATAGATGTCGAAGCCGCTGCGCAGCGCAAAGGCGCGCGCCGTCTTCTCGTTGACGATTTTCGACAGCGCATAGCTGTCCATCGGATCGACGTCGTAGTCCTCGTCGAGCGGGAAATGCGTCGGGTTGCGCGGCTCGTTGGCGAAGACCAGGCCATAGGTCGTCTCGCTGGAGGCGATGATCACCTTGCGGATGCCGAGCTTCACCGCCGCTTCGATGACATTGTAGGTGCCCATCGCGTTGATGCGGAACACCTCGTTGTCGGGCGTGATCATGATGCGCGGGATGGCGGCGAAATGCACCACGGCATCGACCGGTTGCGCCCGCAGCGACGGATCGAACTCGTGCAGCCCCGCATAGCTCGACAGCGCGTTGAACACCTGGCCGCTGTCGGTGATGTCGGTGATTAAAGTGCGCACCTTCGGGTTGTCGAGCGGCCTGGCATCGATGTTGAGCACCTGGCAGCCATGCTCGACCAGATACTGGACGACATGACGGCCGGCCTTGCCGCTGCCGCCGGTGAACATGATCCGCTTCGTCATTTTGCTCTCCACATTGCTCAAAAATTATGCGTATTGTCAGACAATATGGCATTCCGCAATCGCCCGCCACCGCCAAGGCCCGCGAAAAACCTTCATGGCAAAGCGCTCGCCGGCCGGTCGGGTCGGCGCCGATCATCAAGAATGACAGGGACGAAACGACATGACCACCACCGCTGCCCGCGAAAACATCGGTTTCATCGGCCTCGGTCTGATGGGGCACGGCATCGCCAAGAACATCGTCGACAAGGGCTATCCGCTGACCTTCCTCGGCCGCAAGAACCGCAAGCCGGCGGAAGACCTGATCGGCCGCGGCGCCAAAGAAGCATCGAGTTCTCGCGATGTGGCGGCTGCCTCCGACATCGTCTTCATCTGCGTCACCGGCTCGCGCGAGGTCGAAGCCATCATTCGCGGCCCCGGCGGCCTGAAGGAAGGCCTGAAGCAAGGCGCCGTGGTCGTCGATTGCTCGACCTCCGACCCGGTCTCGACGGTGGCGCTGGCGGCCGAGCTCAACGCGCTCGGCGTCGACTATGTCGACGCGCCGCTGAGCCGCACGCCGAAGGAGGCCTGGGAGGGCACGCTCGACGCCATGGTCGGCGCGCCCGACGCGGTGTTCGCACGGCTGAAGCCCGTGATCGAGACCTGGGCCGGCCGCATCGTCCATATCGGCGACACCGGCGACGGGCACCGCATGAAGCTGCTCAACAATTTCATCTCGCTCGGCTATGCCGCGATCTACTCCGAAGCTCTTGCCTTGGCGCAGAAGGTCGGCATCTCGCCGCCGCGCTTCGACAGCGTGATCCGCAACGGCCGCATGGATTGCGGCTTCTACCAGACCTTCATGCGCTGGACGCTGGAGGGCGACCGCGACGCGCACAAATTCTCCATCGCCAATGCGTTCAAGGATCTGACCTATCTGGAATCGATGGCGGGTGCTGCCGGAATTGCCAATCCGCTGGGCAACGCCACCAAGAACTCGTTCGCGACCGCCTTCGCCGCGGGGCCGGCCGACCAATATGTGCCGATGCTGGCCACGCATGTCGGCAAGCTCAACGGCGTCGACCTGATGCCGTCGAAGGATGGCGTGAAGCAGAAGATCTGACAGTCACCGGCGCGAGCACTCCCTCTCAGCGCCGCGACCGCCCGATCACCTCGTCCGTGTTGGCGAGCAGCTTGTGCACGGCACTTCTCGCGGCGGCCGGGCGCTGCAGGCGGATGTTCCGCTCGATCGCCTCGTGCAGGGACTGGGCCCGCCGCTGGTCGCTGTGCTCGCGCGTGACGAAGACGAAGAGATGGTCGAGCGCCGACTCGATCAGCACGCCAAGGGGCACCAGCAGCTCATTGCCGGAGGCGCGCAGTATGGCGAGGTGAAACCGCGTATCGGCGCGCGTGCGCTCCTGGATATGCATCGCCTCCCCCATCTCGCGGCAAGCCTGGCTGATCTCGACCATCTGCTCGTCGGAGCGCCGCACCGCCGCAAAGGCGGCCGCCTCGGGTTCGATGATGTGGCGGAACTCCTGCACCGTCCTCAGGAACACCTCGCGGTCGGGCGAGGTCGCGTACCAGGCGAGCACGTCCCGGTCGAGCAGGTTCCAGCGCTCTCGTGGTTCGACCCAGCTGCCGATCTTCGGCCGCGACGCCAGAAGGCTCTTGGCCATCAGCATCTTGATGGCTTCGCGCACCGCCGAGCGGCTGACGTTGAAGGTTTGCGACCATTTGGCTTCATTGGGCAGGATGGTGCCGGGTGGATAGTCGCCGCGCACGATCCTGAGACCAATCTCGCCGGCCAGCGAGGCATGCACGCTGAGACCGGCGATCCGCGTCGCCTCGAGCTTACGAACCGTGGCCGGCTGGACTGGCTCGGCCAAGCGCTTCCCTGACTTTTCCCGTGGCATCCGCGTTCCGGTGCCTCCCGTCGCGGGCAGAAGTCGCCCGCAATCATCCGCTAAGAAATTTCGGGCGCATGAAGCCTCTCGCCTGTTGCCGGAGGCAAAGGCCGCGTTCATGATCCGAGCGGAAAAGGGTGAAGGGCGCCCACGAGGGGCGCCCCACCTATCGAAGTCTACTTCTGGATGCAGGTGTCGACGGTGTCCTTGGTGCATTCGTCGAGGCCGGTGAAGACCGGATCATCGACCTTCTTGCCGCCGATGAGGTCGAGCATCACCGAAGGCGCCTTGTAGCCCATTTCGAACGGCCGCTGGCCGACCAGCGCGGTCACCAGGCCGTCCTTGGCGATCGCCACTTCGTCGCCGATCGTATCGGCCGCGCCGATGACGAACTCGTTCTTGGCGATCTTGTCGGCCATCGGCTTGAACAGGTCGCGATAGGGCTGCGGGGCGCCGAACAGCGGCCAGCCGCCCATGATGCCGAAGGCGTCGAGCTTCGGATTGGCGGCGAGGATGTCGGTCATCGCCTGCACGCCCTTGGCGCCGTCGTCATTGGTGAACACCGGGCAGCCCGCCACCTCGGTCCAGCCGCCTTCGCCGGCTAGCGCCGACAGGCCTTCCTTGCCCGACAGCGCGTCGCGCATGCCCTGCGCGCGGCGCAGGATGTTATCGGCCGCGGGATTGCCTTCGATGGTGCAGATCGTGCCGCCGTTCGGCTTGGCCTTCTTGATGTATTCGCCGATCTTCTTGCCCATCAGATAATTGTCGGTGCCGAGATAGGTCTTGCGAACCGCTGCATCTTCCTTGGCAAGGTCGGCGTCGACCGTCATGATCGGGATCGACGGATTGGCGCTCTTGATCGTCTGCGCGATCAGCGGCGCGTTGGACGGCGAAATGGCCATTGCGACCGTGTCCGGCTTGCTCAGCATATCCTGCACGATCTGGGCTTCGCCGGCCTCGTCCGAGGTCGATGCCGGGCCGGTGTAGAAGCATTCATATTCGGAGCTGGCGTTTTCCTTGTTCCATTTCTCGCAGCCCTGGTGGATGGCTTCGAAAAACGGGTTGTCGAGACCCTTCACGACAATGACGAGCTGTTTCTTGGCCAAAGCCGGCCCGGCGCCCAACGCCATGGCGGCGACGGCGGCGAGCAAAAGTGATTTCCTCATATCAGTCCTCCCTTGAAACCAGACGGACACGACGTGCCCGCCACACCGATCGACCCGGATGCAACGAACACGGCAGTCGCCTCGAATGCTCGTGTCTTAACCCGGGCCGATAAGCATTTGCCGATCCGTTCCAGCTCGAATGAGCGCTGGCGTTGCCGGATCCTGACCGAATCCCTGCCGACCGCTTCCATTGAACAGCGATTTGCGAGGGCAAATTCTTCCTCCGACGCTAGCTAATAACGGCTCGCAGCCAACGTCAATTCCTATTTGTCCTACAAAACCGATTTTTCGACGAGTTTCGAAATTAATCATCCGACAGTTGATTGACGCCCATGCGGGCTTTTGCCTAAATGCACCGATCGCGCCCGCTCGGGAGGAGTTGGAGGCGCTAGGTCCATACGGCGTCGACAGTCATGTCGGAGGATGGCCGCAGGAAGAAAATGGGGAGGCTTAAGGCTGGTGTCGGTTCTCGAACTCGCCAACATCTCGAAGCATTTCGGCGCCATCCAGGCGGTGAACGATGTTTCGTTCACGCTGGAGGCCGGACAGGTCGTCGGTCTGATGGGAGACAACGGCGCCGGCAAGTCGACGTTGGTCAAGATGATCGCCGGCAACTTCCGCCCGAGCCATGGCACCATGCATATGGACGGCAAGGAGCTGATCCTGCACAAGCCGGCCGAGGCTCGCCAGCACGGCATCGAGATCGTCCACCAGGATCTGGCGCTCTGCAACAATCTGACGGCCGCCGCCAATGTCTATCTCGGCCGCGAGCTTCGCCGAGGCATCGGACCGTTGCGCATTCTCGATTATGCCGCGATGTACAAGCGCGCCGGCCAGCTCTTCGCCGAACTGAAGTCCGAGACGCGCCCGCGTGACCTCGTCAAGCAGATGTCGGGCGGCCAGCGGCAGGCGGTGGCGATCGCCCGCACCATGCTGTCGCAGGCCAAGATCGTGCTGATGGACGAGCCGACGGCGGCGATCTCGGTCAGGCAGGTCGCCGAAGTGCTGAACCTGATCCGCCACTTGCGCGACCAGGGCATTGCCGTCGTGCTGATCAGCCACCGCATGCCCGACGTCTTCGACGTTGCCGACCGCGTCATCGTCATGCGGCGCGGCAGGAAGGTCGCCGACAAGAAAATCGCCTCGAGCTCGCCCGAGGAAGTCACCGGGCTGATCACCGGCGCCATCGAACAGGTCGCATGAGCGCCGCAACCCCGGAACTCGCCGCGCGGACGCGGCCCATCACCGGCAGGAAAGGTCGATAATGGCAGTTACCCTTGACCAGACGATCGCGCAGAAGCAGCACAGCTTCCTGTCGCGCATACTGTCCAGCCAGACCTTCTGGGTGGTGATCGCGGTCATTCTGGCCTGTCTGTTCCTGTCCGTTGCCACCGACGCCTTCGCCACGCAGAAGAACCTCTACAACATCACCCGCAACATCACCTTCGTCGCCATCGTCGCGCTCGGCATGACTTTCGTCATCATCACCGGCGGCATCGACCTTTCGGTCGGCTCGGTGCTGTGCCTGTGCTCGATGGTGCTGGCCGTCACCATGCATGCCGGCTATTCGATCGAGGTCGGCATCCTGGCCACGATCGTCACCGCGCTCGCCATCGGCGCCTTCAACGGCGTGCTTATCGCCTATCTCGACTTCCCGCCTTTCGTGGTGACGCTCGGCATGCTCTCGGTCGCCCGCAGCCTCGCCATGGTCGCCTCAAACAACACCGTTGTCTTCCAGTTCGGGCCGGACCACGACAAGCTTCTGGCGCTGGGCGGCGGCGCCTGGCTGTTCGGCATCGCCAACCCGGTGCTCTACATGATCATCCTGGCTCTGATCACCGGTTTCATCCTGCGCTGGACCAAGTTCGGCCGGCACATCTTCGCCATCGGCGGCAATGAGCATGCGGCGACGCTGACCGGTGTTCCGGTGCGCCAGATCAAGGTCGCGGTCTACATGATCTCGGCTTTGTCGGCGGGTCTGGCCGGCATCATCGAGACCGGCTGGCTCGGCGCCGTCACCACCAATATCGGCACCGGCATGGAGCTCCAGGTCATCGCCGCCACCGTCATCGGCGGCGCCAACCTCGCCGGCGGCGTCGGCACCGCCTTCGGCGCCATCGTCGGCGCCGCACTGATCGAGGTGATCCGCAACAGCCTCGGCCTGCTCGGCATCAACGCCTTCTGGCAAGGCACCTTCATCGGCGGCGCCATCCTGCTCGCCGTGCTGTTCGACCGCATCCGCAACTTCCGGCGCAGCGACTGAGGCGCAATCTTCCCTTCTCCCCTTGTGGGCTAGCGTGCGCACACATTTGCTTCGTGCTGTGGTCAAGCGTGAAGAGGCGCCGTCGGAAAATGGCTTGAAGCGGTTGAATTGTATGTGATTCTGTAG
>NZ_RZSC01000266.1:0-7583 GCF_003998155.1 Mesorhizobium sp. M1E.F.Ca.ET.063.01.1.1 | reverse complement strand
GCCGTAGACCAATTCCCTGCCCGCAGCCTCGCTCGGCTGGATGCTTTCCGGCAGCGGCAGCGTCAGCCCGCCGGCGCTGCGGAAGATGCCCTCCTCGATGTGGCCGTGGATGAAGTTCATGGCGGGCGAGCCGATGAAGCCGGCGACGAACAGATTGGCCGGGCGGTCGTAGAGATCGAGCGGCGCGCCGATCTGCTCGACAAGGCCATCATGCAGCACCACGATCTTGTCGGCCATGGTCATGGCCTCGATCTGGTCGTGCGTGACATAGATCGTGGTGGTGCCGAGCCGCTGATGCAGCGCCTTGATCTCGCCGCGCATCTGGACGCGCAGTTTGGCGTCGAGGTTGCTGAGCGGCTCGTCGAACAGGAACACCTGCGGATCGCGCACGATGGCGCGGCCCATGGCAACGCGCTGGCGCTGACCGCCGGAGAGCTGGCGCGGATAGCGGTCG
Organism: Mesorhizobium sp. M1E.F.Ca.ET.063.01.1.1; assembly: GCF_003998155.1. Taxonomy (NCBI): domain Bacteria; kingdom Pseudomonadati; phylum Pseudomonadota; class Alphaproteobacteria; order Hyphomicrobiales; family Phyllobacteriaceae; genus Mesorhizobium; species Mesorhizobium sp. M1E.F.Ca.ET.063.01.1.1. The sequence goes on along the minus strand of NZ_RZSC01000266.1, from coordinate 7,129 downwards.
AGCAGCTTTTCGAGACCGAGAATGCTCGCTGCCCGCTTGACCCGGCTCGCGGTATCGGCCGGATCGGCCTTCTTGATCCTGAGCGCGAAGCCCATATTGTCGGCCACCGTCATATGCGGGTAGAGCGCGTAGTTCTGGAACACCATGGCGATGTTGCGGTCCCGCGCCCTGAGGTTGTTCACGGTGCGCTCGCCAATGGCGATCTTGCCGCCCGATATCGTTTCAAGCCCCGCGATCATGCGCAGCAGCGTCGACTTTCCGCAGCCGGACGGCCCAACCAGGATGACGAACTCGCCATCCGCGATATCGACGCTGACGTCGTGGATGATCTTTGCGCTGCCGAAAGCCTTCTGCACATTGTTGATGCTTACCGATGCCATTGCGTGTCTCCAAAGAAAGTGACGGCGGATCAGGCGCTCAGCCGCCCTTGACCGCACCGGCGGTCAATCCCGCGACGATCTGCCGTTGCGCGAACATGGTGAGCACGAGCACCGGCAGCGTGACCACGAGCGCGGCGGCGGCGAGCGGCCCCCAGCTCACCTGCTCGTAGGACAGCATGTTGTAGACGGCGACCGGCAACGTCCGTGTCTCGCGGCTGGCGAGCACCACGCCGAAGACGAAGTTGTTCCACGAGAAGATGATCGACAGGATGAAGGCGACGACGATGCCGGGCTTGGCGATCGGCAGCGCCACCAGCTGGAACACCTGCCAGGAGGTGGCGCCGTCGATGTTGGCCGCCTCCTCCAGCTCCATCGGCGTCGTCTCGAAATAGCCGATCATGACCCAGACCACGATCGGCACCGTCACCACCAGATGGATGATGATCTGCGGCCAGAGCGTGCCGAGGATGCCCAACCATTGGAACAAGAGGAAGAGCGGGATGAGGTAGGAGAGCCCCGGCGTCATGCGGGCGATCATGATCACGACCGCCGAGCGTTCCGCCTTGAGCCTGGCGATGCCATACCCGGCTGGCACGCCGATCAGCAGCGCCAGCAGCGTCGCCGTGCCGGTCACCAGCACCGAATTCCACATATAGAGCAGGAAATTGTTCTCCTCGAACACCTTCGCATAGTTCGACCAGGCGAAGCGCTCGGGGATCAGGATCGGCGGATAGGCGCCGTTGTCGATCTCGAACTTCAGCGACAACGAGATCATCCAGAGGAAGAACAGGATGGCCGGCGAGACCAGCACCAGCGCCGCGAAGAACAGGCCCAGCTTGTTGAGAAGCCGCGAGCTCATTTATTTGCCCTCCGCGTCGATCCATTGCGAACGCTGGCGCAGCATCAAAAGGATGAAGGACAGCGCCACGATGACGATGAAGAAGACGACGGCCATGGCTGAGCCATAGCCCATGTCGTAGTAAGAGAAGGCGGTGTTGTAGAGATAGATGTTGATCGTCTCCGAGGCCGTGCCCGGCCCGCCCTGGGTCATCGCGTAGATGATGTCGAAGCTCTTCAGCGCATCGATCGTGCGGATGATGACCGCGATCATCAGGAACGGCGCGATCATCGGCAAGGTGAGATAGCGGAACTGCTGCCAGGCATTGGCGCCGTCGATCTCGGCGCTCTCGAACGGCTCGCGCGGCACGGAAGCCAGCCCGCCCAGCACAATCAGCATCACCAGCGGCGTCCACTGCCAGGTCTCGACCGCGACCAGCGAAGGGATGACCGTGTTGGCGTTGAATATCCACTCTTGCGCCGGAATGCCGACCAGCGACAAGAGATAGTTGAGCACGCCGAGCTGCGGATGGAACATCATCGTCCAGACCAATGCCACGGCAACGGGTGTGGCCATCATCGGCATCACGAAGATGCCGCGCAGCAGGCCGCGCAAGGCAAACCTGGCGTCGAAGATGAGGGCGGCGACAGTGCCGAAGAACATCGGCGCGACGACCGACAGGAACGTGTAGGTCAAGGTATGCCAGAGCGATTCCCAGAAGCGCGGATCGCTCGCCAGGCGCAGATAGTTTTCCATCCCGGCAAAGCTTCGCGACTGGCCGAGCGTCCAGCTGTTGACGCTCATCCACAGCGTGAAGGCCCACGGAAAGACGATCACCGCGCCGACGACGACGAGCGCGGGGACGACGAAAGGCCAGTAGTTGGGAGCCAGCCGGACCGGCTGGCTCTCCTCGATGGCTTGCGTCGTCGCCCCCGCGCGTTCTGGGGCGATGGCGGACATCAGCCTTGCTCGCTCCTGTCGAGAACCGGCTGGAACTGCTCGGTGGCCTTCTTCAGCTCGGCGGCGGGATCGGCGCCGGCAATCATGTTGGTCAGCGCCACGCCATAGATATCGCGGAACTCGGTGACCGGGATGATGACCGGCAGCGCCAGCCGGCTGATGTTGCCGGAACCGACCACGGCATCGAGCCAGCTCGGTGGCATGGTGACGCCTGCGCGCACCTTTGGATCCTCCAGCACGGATTTGCGGAACGGCACGCCGGCGCCGGCCTGCAGCAGGCGCGCGCCCATGGCCGGCGATACCGCCCACTGGCAGAATAGATAAGCCGCTTCCTTCTTCGTGCTGGCGGAGGTCACGCCGATGCCGTCGCCGAACGTACCCGAGGCATGCGCTTTCGGTCCCTTTGGCATGACGCCGTAACCGACCTTGCCGACCACCCGCGATTTTTCCGGATTTTCCATCGGCGGCGCAAAGCCCACGCCGTCGAACCACATGCCGATCTTGCCTTGCAGGAATGCGGATTGCGCCTCGGCCCAGTTGAAGCCGGTGACGCCGGGAGGTGCCGCCTTGGTCATCAGCCGCTGGTAGAGGCTGGCGGCCTCGACCGCTTCCGGCGACGTCGTGCGCAGCTTGCCGTCGCTGCCGAGCGGCGTCATGTCGTAGCCGAGCATCAGCGACGTCCACACCGGGGTATTGGCGTTCTTGAGGCCGCGGGCGACGAAGCCGAACGTGTTGCTTGAGGGGTCGGTCAGCGCTTCGGCGGCGGCCACCAGTTGCTCGAAGCTCTCGGGATATTTCAGCCCCTTGGCGTCGAACAGCTCCTTGTTCCAGTAGAGGATCCAGTAGTCGACCGAGAACGGCAGCGAGCGCAGCACGCCCTTGTCGTCCTTGGCGAACTGCAGGCCGGCCTCGGCGAAGTCGCTTTCGACCAGTCCAGGATCGGTGAGGCCTGGATCGGCAAGGTAGCCGGAAATGTCGGCCAGCCAGCCGCCCTTCTCGAACTGCCGCTTCTGCACATGGTAGCTCAGATGCACGACGTCGAAGCTGGGCTTGCCGGAGCTGAGCTCGATCACCGTCTTCTGGCGCTGCTGCTGTTCGGGCGTCGCCTCCGCATTGACCTTGATGCCGGTCAGTTCCTCGAACTCGGCAAGGTTCTTCAGGATGGTGTCGCTGCGCGGGCTCTTTACCAGATTGACGTCGAGTGTCGTGCCGGCAAAGCGCTTCCAGTCGACGCCCGCGGCGAAGCTAGGCCGAAGACCGGCGAGACCGGCCGCGGCGAGTGCCGCAGTTCCCTGGAGCAGCTGCCTCCTGGTTGGACTGAACGGATTGGACGACATTTCTTCCTCCCGGTTGCTGTCGTTGTCGATTGCGCCGCGACGATTGCGGCACGGTCCTGCTTCCTCAAATCTGGAGCGCCAGCCGGCGCGCATTGTCGATATGCTGGCTGATCGCCTCGACCGCCTTCTGCGGATCGCGTTTCTCCAGCGCATCGATCACCGCCAGATGTTCGCGCATGACCGGCACGACGCGACCGTCGATGCGGAAGCGCTCCTGGTGGATGAGCCTGATCTTCACCGAATTGACCAGATAGGCCTTGGCGATGATTTCGTTGCCGAGCGCGCTGATGAAGGTGTCATGCATGGCCCAATCGATGTTCTGTGCCTTGGCTTCCATTTCCGGCGTCGGGGTCTGCGCCAGCGCCTGGGCGAGCATGTCCTCGTGCTCGCGCCTGAGACGCGCGATCTCGGCATCGGAAGCGTTGACGGCAAACAGCGCGACCGCCTCGCGCTCCATGAACAGGCGGAACTGGAAGGCCTCGCGGATCAGGCTGATGTCGATATGGGCGATCTGCATGCCGCGCTGCGGGATCGTGGTCAGCAGCCCCTCGGCCTCGAGCCGCGGCACGATCTCGCGGATGGCGCCAAGCGGCAGGCCGGTAAAGGCAACCAGCTCGCGCTGCGACACGAACTGGCCCGGCCTAAGGTCGCGGGCCAGCAGATGCCGCGTGAAGCTGGCATAGGCCTTTTCCCTCAGAGTTGCCGGTTCGCTCGTGTCGTCCATGCCGATCAGCGTCCTCCGCCGCTCATGCCGCTTGTGTCGAAAATAGCCTGTCGTAGGCGGCACCAAGCTGCTGTCGCTGCTGCAATGCCACCTCCTCGAGCGGCGGCCGGACCGTCAGCCAGCGTTCGTCGCCTGTCTGGCGCGCCACCATGGCCTTCACCGCCGGGATGACCGGATGCCTGAGCAATTCGAGGACGAAGCCCTCCACACGGGAATCGTCGCGCCCGCTTTCGATCATGGCGCGAAGCTCGCCCGCGGCGAAATTGGCCATGCCGGAAATCGCGCCCTGGCCGCCGATCCGCACCGCCGGCGCCAGATGCCGTTCGTCGCCGATCAGGATGATCAGGTCGCCATGCGTCTTGAGCACCGCTTCGCTGTACGCCCAGTCTCCGCCCGAATCCTTGACCCCGGCGACCACGCCCGGATACGCCCTGCGCAGCCGGCCGATCAGGTCGAGCGAGAGCTGCACCGTCGTGACCGAGGGGATGTTGTAGAGCAGCATGCCGCGGGCAAGCGGACCGAGCGCGGCGAACACGGCCGCAAACCAGCCGAACAACCCATCGTCGCCGACATTCTTGAAGTAGCTCGGCGGCGCGAGAAGGATGTTGCGGGCGCCGCGTTGCAGGGCCTGACGGCACTGCTCCGCAGCATCTTCCGCCGCGTCGACGAGCACGCCGGCGACGAGCTGATCGGCCGAGATACCTGACGCAAGCATGGCATCGATGACCGCCTGCCGCTCCGCCGTGCCGACGGAAGCGCCTTCGCCCGTGGTGCCGAACAGCGTCACGCTGTTGCAGCCGGCATCGAGACAGGCTCTGGCATGCGCGGTCATCAGCGGGATGACAATCCGCCCGGATGCGTCGAAGGGCGTAGTGAGGGCAACCGACAGACCAAAGCGCGACGCCACTGCAAAGTCTCCAAATTCATCAATCTGCAAGTAGCCGTATCATGCTGACATGTTAGTTGTAAACAAGCAGATCGATCACGCTTGGCTGCGGTCGGAAAGATTTTTCACAATGCCTGCAGAGCCAGTCCTGCCAGCGCCGATCCGGCCAGCGTCGGCAGCATGCCGGCTTTCAGCCTGAGCATGGCGACCATCGCAGCCGCCGACAGCAGCGCCGCGCGCCAATCGAGCGAGGAGTAGACCGGGACCTCCACGCCCCAACCGACACTCTCGACCTTGCCGAAGACGACATGCAGCGCGAACCACAGCGCGAGGTTCATGATGACGCCGACGACGGCCGCCGTGATCGCGCCGAGCGCCGCCGACAGCGCCTTGTTCTGCCGCAACTGTTCGATGTAGGGCCCGCCGAGGAATATCCAGAAGAAGCAGGGCGTGAAGGTGGCCCAGAGCGTCAGCACCGCCCCGAGCGACCCCGCAAGCAACGGGTTGATCGCGCCGGCATGGCGGTAGGCGGCGGCGAAGCCGACGAATTGCAGCACCAGGATCAGCGGTCCGGGCGTCGTTTCGGCAAGGCCGAGCCCGTCGACCATCTGCCCGGGCGAAAGCCAGCCGAACGAAGTCACCGCCGCCTGAGCGACATAGGCGAGAACCGCATAGGCGCCGCCGAAGGTGACGACGGCCATCAGGCTGAAGAAGCCGCCGATCTGCGTCCACACGCTTCCCGGTCCCGCCAGCACGGCGATCAGCGCCACCGGTCCGAGCCAGAGCGGCAGCCAGATGGCGATGGTGCGGGCCGCGTGCCATTTGGTCGGCACGGTGTGGCCAAGCTCGCCGCGCTCGAACATCAGGTCGACCACGCCGCTTCTGTCGGCGACGGTGCTGCCCTTGCCGTGCGCCGAGCCGGAAAACAGCCCTGGCGCGAAGCGATTGCCGATCCAGCCGATCAGTCCTGCCGCAAGCACGATCAGCGGAAACGGCAGCTTGAGGACATAGATGGCGAGGAAGGCCGCCACCGCGATGGCCACCATGGCGCGGTTCTTCAGCGCTCGTTTGCCGATGCGGATCACCGCCTCGACGACGACGGCAAGCACCGCCGCCTTGACGCCGAAGAACAGCGCCTCGATGACCGGCGCGTCGTTGTAGAGCATGTAGAAGCTGCTCAGGCCGAGCATGACCAGCGCGCCTGGCAATACGAACAATGTGCCGGCGACGAGGCCGCCCGCTGTCCGGTGCAGCAGCCAGCCGATATAGACGGCGAGCTGCTGCGCCTCGGGGCCCGGCAAGAGCATGCAGTAGTTGAGCGCGTGCAGGAAGCGTTCCTCGCCGATCCAGCGGCGCTCCTCGACCAGCTCCTTGTGCATCATTGCGATCTGCCCGGCCGGCCCGCCGAAGGAGAGCAGGCCGATCTTGGCCCACAGCCGCGTCGCCTCGCGGAAGGTCGGCGCGGCCGGGACTTCGGCCGGCCGCGCAGCGCCGTCCTTGGCAAGCACGGTCATTGTGCCTTGCCTCCGGCCGGCCAGTTATGCGTCTCATCGGTGGCGTCGCGGCACCAGCGGAAGAAGGCATCGTAGAGCAGCATGCTGGCTTCGAGTTGCTCCAAGTCGTCGCGGAACATGCGCGACAGGCCGAGCGAGGCGGCGAGGAATCCGGCCGCCTGCGGGACGAGATCGAGACGCGCCGTGTCCGCCCCGCGCACGACGAGCGCCAGACGATCGAGCGCTTCGATGCGCAGGCCGAATTCCTCGATCATCGTGTCGAAGGTGCAGCGCTCGCCGCGGTGGCTCCAGAACACGCCCTCGATGTCGAAGGGAACCGCGGCGAAGCGGTCGGCCACCAAATGCACCTCGGCCGGGTCGACGAACAGGAAGACGGCATCGGGATCGACGAAGCGGCGGATCAGCCACGGACAGGCGATGCGGTCGACCTTCGGGCGGGAACGGGTGACCCATACGGTGCGGCCCTTCTCGTTACGGGGCGGGATGGCGC
>NZ_RZSC01000265.1:0-7612 GCF_003998155.1 Mesorhizobium sp. M1E.F.Ca.ET.063.01.1.1 | reverse complement strand
GAGCATGAGCAGGGCGCCCAACATGAGTTCCCAGATTCGGGTCGGCAGCAGATAGAATCCGGCGGTGGGCGCCAGCGATGTCGCCATCACCGCCATTACGAAGCTGCAGAGAATTATCGGAAGAAGTGTCGTCAGCCAGCGCTTCCCGATGTAGCGATAGATTAGGAACATCAGGATTGGGGCGAAGATGTAGTACTGCTCCTCTACGGAAAGCGACCAGGTGTGCAACAGTGGTCGAAGCGCGGCATCGATCGAGAAGTAACTTGACGTTTTCCAGAAAAAAACGTTCGACCAGAAGGTCGAGGCAGCTATGATGCTAAGACCGAATTCGCGCAGATCCGATGGCAGAAGAATGAACAATGCGGCAATGCAGGTGAGAAGCATCACAAAGACGAGAGCCGGCAGAATGCGCCGGGCACGGCGCCAGTAGAAGTTGACGATCGAAAATTGGCCGCGTTCAAGGTCATCCAAGAGGCTTCCGCTGATAAGGTAGCCGGAGATGACGAAGAAGATATCAACCCCGCTAAAGCCACCCGGGATCGCCGAAATTCCGAAATGAAAGAGTACGACCGGAAGTACAGCAACAGCCCTAAGGCCCGCGATATCGCGCCTATATTGCATCCAGCGGTTCCTTTGATTTTAGATCAGGACGAGATTGGAAGCTTTCAATCTCCGGTAGGAGTGCTGCCAAGATAAGGGCCGGTATCAGCCACCTTTATCCGTCCCGAACGTTCTGTAAGTGGCAACTGGTACAGAAGCACGATCGCCATCGCCGGACTTGACGGCCTGATTGTCGAGCAGATCGCGCGGATCGTTGACCATCACGGCCAGGTTAAATCCTGTCGAACAACCAAGCGGCTGTTTGAAGGATTCTTCATTGGGTAAGGCACCATATGAGGGACAGACCGGCGGACGGGCGTGATAGACAATCGCCTCAATTCGCACTGAGCCGGCGTCGTGTTGATCGAGCAATTGAATGTTGTCTGCTTCGATTGCCAACTGCCTGGCCTGATGGGCTACCCCTGCGCTGAGCTGGGGCGAACCGCTGATGAGGAGGTGGAGGGCATCGAATCGGCCGCGACTGGCCTTGTTTAGGAAATCACGCAAACGCTGCCGTTCGGAAGCGCGCAGGCTTTGCAACGTCAGGAGGGTGGTCTCCTCTCGGACAAGCATTGATGCCGATGGTTCGACATCAACTGGCGTAGTGCTTGTGCAGCCACTTACGCTTGGTGCCAGAGCGACAAAGAGGACTATAAAACGCAACATCATTGGACGACACTATTCGATGATGAAGCCGAGACCGCCCTGGGCGCTTGGCGCGCCCGCACGGATAGCAGCGCGGTCTCGCGGGGGACTTGCCACGGAATTCGTCGGAGCGCCCCCTCCGTTCAAAGCCGGTGCCGCCCGCTCCGTAGGTGCGCTCATCTGGTTTGGGTTGGAGCCTGGTCTTACAATGTAAGGCGTAACTAGAATGACCAGTTCTGACTCCTCTTTTTGAAACGAGGACGAGCGAAAAAGCGGTCCCAGGATCGGCATTTCTCCGAGCCAGGGAAAGGCCCTGACATCATTGTTGACGTTCCGCCTGATTAGACCGCCGATTGCGAAGCTCTGCCCACTGGCGAGTTCGACGACCGTATCGGCTCGGCGCGTGGAAACTGCCGGCACGGAAATTCCGTTGATTTGCACGGCACCTTGCGTCGACAGTTCACTGACTTCGGGCGTTACGTGAATGTTGATTTGATTGTTGCTGAGAACTGTCGGCACAAATTCCAGACTGACGCCGAAGTGACGGAATTCAACCGATACCTGCCTGTTTTCCTGCAGGACAGGAATGGGAAATTCGCCGCCAGCTAGAAAGCTGGCTTTTTCACCCGACATAGCGGTGAGGTTCGGCTCAGCCAGGACGGAAGCTATATGCTCCTTGGCGAGCGCGTCGAGAACCGCGCTGACGTTGACGACACCGTTGTCGAATCCGATTTCTGCTGTACCGCCACCCTGGGTTGAACCAGATCCAGCGCTTGCACCGCTTCCGCTTAGAACGCCCACTTTGAAATTGCCGATTTGACCGAAGGCGGACAGGTTGACGCCAAGTGACTTCATGGCGCTGCGTGAGACTTCGGCTACGCGCACGCTGAGGTTAACTTGCAGGGATCCAGCGACCTTGATGTTGTTGACGACTTGCGCTCCGTCGCCCAGATATTGCTCAGTGACTCTTTTTGCGGTGTCGGCGACCTCTGCGTCGGGCGCCGTCCCGCTAAGGATTGCGCCGCGCGGCGTATAGTTGACGCGGATGGGATAGTCGCCGACCTGCTCCCGCAACATGGCGCGTAAATCCCCGATCGGTTGCGTGACAACGATACGCAATTCGGCGAGAGGCTCGCCGTTGCCGTCCAAGGCGAATAGGCTGGTCCGCCCCGATTTCTTGCCAAAGACGAAGATTGTTTTGCTCGATGGTGCCTGAAAATCCGCGATCGTCGGGTCAGCAACAAAGATGGTCGTGGCTGGCGCGGGCAGATGAACGGTCTCCCCGAGCGAAGAGGAAAGGGTCAGCGTGGCATTGATGCTATTCGAAGCCGCACGCGGCGCGCCTTTGTCCTGCTTGTTTTGCGCCGCGACACCAAGTGGGAAAGTCACAATAAGCGCGCAGAGGAGATGGCCCAGGTAACGGGGCACTGCAGGTCTCGGAACCTTGATGGCGATCGCCCGCCAATTGAGCGCAGGGCAAGGATGTTGAAGGATCAGCAAAATAGATCTTCTTTCGATTCGACAAACTATGCGGATGACGCGTCAGTCAATTCTAGAATGTAGCCAATGCCACGGATGGTCTTGATCCGTGGCGTTGCACCTGATCTGGTCAGATGTCCACGTAAACGATAGATTCCGACTTCAAGCGCGTTGGCAGACACGTCGTCGTTGAACGAATAGAGGTGATCTTCCAACTGCGCACGGGGCACGATGCGGCCTGCCCGGTTAAGCAGATGCTCTAGAATACAGAGTTCGCGACGTGCGATCATCATTGGGTGCCCAGCAACGAAAACCTGCCGGGCGACCGGATCGAAGTTGAGATTGCCAAATACGAGCCTCAGGTCGGTCATCTGTGACGCCCGGCGCAGAATGGCTCTCATTCTGGCGATAAGCTCATCGGTAGAGACGGGTTTGAGCAGAAAGTCGTCCGCACCACCGTTGAAGATCGCAATTCGCTTATCGAGATCGTTAAGGCTGCTCATAATGACGGCAGGAACTGAATGCCCGTGGGTCCTCAACTGCCTCAGCCAACCCAAGCCATCGCCATCTGGCAGAGCCAATTCCAGCAGGAGAATTTCATAGCTGGCGCAAGAAAATGCACTCGAGGCCAGTTCCAGAGTACCAACGACATCAACGACGAAGCCGCCATCCCCGAGCGCAAGTCGCATGGCGCGCGCAAGATCCGCATGATGATCCACGAGCAGCGTTCGCATTTCATCTCCTATCGAAGAGAGACGCGTCACCGGCGGCCATCTGATCGGAGCACACGGCGCACAACTCGTCGCATCTCTCGGAACAGGTCCGAGTTGGAGGGACATGCAAGTCGCTCGGTGGCAATAGGCGCGGGTGAGGACCAACTGACGGGCTCAAATACGCCGGTCGGCGAACCCACGACGCCAGCAACCCGCGTGCGATTTCTCGTTGCATCATCTCTCCTACGTGCAGCCCCTGCGCTCGCAAGGCAGCGTCGCGGCCCAGAGCCCGATTCCCACAGAGGGTAGGGTTAGCTTTCGAGAAACTGATTGAACAAATCGATTATTTGGATCGAATGCATCCACGGTATGGATGCAGCGCCGCATCTTCAACGACTGCGGCTTCCTGATGGATTGTTGTGTCTGTCGTGCTCTGCTATTTCGCTGTCCTTCAAGGCTGGCGAGTCTGGTGGAACCTGCGCGTCATTGGCTGTGGTAGCTTGATGCTCAAAAATGGAGCGCCCCGCGGAAAGCCGCTCTCAGATTTCCAAAAAGCCTTGCTGGTCCAAAAGAGCACTTCGCATCTCGACACCAAAATGGGCGAGGAAAACTGACGTCTGACAGGGATGTGTATGCAACAGCCGATTTGCGGCACCAGGAAACGACCGCGTTCAGGCTGGAGATCGACGACCAACGGCTCCTCGATTTCCGCATTCAGGCCACGACGATCGACCGCTTTCCAAGCTCTTCCTGTGCGGGCGGATGCCGGCAAACAGCAGCACAGGGTCAGGGAAACCGCGAGCGGGCCTGCTTGATCGCCATGATCACATTGCCGCTGTTGCGCGTGCGGACCGGAATGCATTCGGTCCAGCCGGTGGCAATTTCGGTCAGCACCATCGTCTGCACGAAGCTCCCCGACCAAGACGTGCCCGAATGCGCTCAACAAAGCCGGGCGGCGGATCTTTCCAATCGCCGAGGTGCGGGCTTGCACCGAGCGGCGAACTGCCGAACTCATTCCTGCCCGGCGGCGCTGGCCGCCGCGAGCGACGATGCGGACCTCAGCCGCTCCGAAGCCTCCCACAACACGATGAGCGCCTCGCGGACATCGCTGCCGTAACAGCGGCTGCGGCTCTTGCTCGCAGACGGCCTCTGCTCACGACGGTTCATAAGACGGATCGCGCGCGCTTGCGATAATAGCCGATTACCGCCCCGAACTCATTCAGAATGCGCCGCTTGTCAACGCCGCGATAACGCTCCACGATCGCCGCTTCAGTTCCGACCGTGTCGCCATGCTGAGCCGCGCCATACTTCCCCCGAACCGGAATGGCACGACCTGTCCAATGCGGCTCGTTGCCTTCGTTAATTCGCTGACCGGAAAGGTACCGGAAGTCGTCTAACGCATCTTACCCGCTGAAACGGCGGCAACACCTCGACCTCAATCGCAGATCTTAGGAAATAGACGATCGCGTGGGGGCCTGTGAGCATCCGTTCACCGGATTTCCGTCATCGGCTGAGGCGAATTGCCACCATCGACCGTTATCGGATGGGCCGCGATACGTCGCCGTATCATGATTAGGGGGCGCACCTAGCGGAGCCATAGCTCTCCACCCAGCCATGTTCCCCTCGTTGGAAGATGTCCGGCGGACCAGAGGGGTGCTGTCCCGTCAGCTTTTCCTGAAGAGCGGCCAAGGCAATCCCTACCAATCCATCACCACCTTCCCCGAATTGCCGCTCTTCATCGCCTCGAAACCGTCGAGGTAGTCATCGACCCCGATGCGGTGTGTGATCAGGCCCGACACGTCGAGAGGACCCTGCACCAGCGCGATCATCTTGTACCAGGTCTCGAACATCTCGCGGCCGTAGATGCCCTTGAGATGCAGCATCTTGAAGATGACCTTGTTCCAGTCGATCTCGAAGCCGGTCGGCGCGATGCCGAGGATGGCGATCTTGCCGCCATTGTTCATGGTGTCGATCATGTCGCGGAAGGCGGGCGCGGCACCCGACATTTCGAGGCCGACGTCAAAACCCTCGGTCATGCCGAGCACCGGCATGACGTCGCGCAGCTTTTCCTTCGAGGCGTCGACGACATGCTGCACGCCGAGCTTGCGCGCCAGGTCCAGCCGGACCGGATTGATGTCGGTGATGACCACCTTTCGCGCGCCGACGCATTGCGCCACCAGCGCGCCCATGATGCCGATCGGCCCGGCGCCGGTGACCAGCACGTCCTCGCCGACCAGATCGAAGGACAATGCGGTGTGGACGGCATTGCCCAAGGGATCGAAGATCGCCGCGATCTCGTCGGGCACGTCGTCGGGGATCGGCACGACATTGTGCTGCGGGATCGCCACGTATTCGCCGAAGGCGCCGGGCCGGTTGACGCCAACGCCGAGCGTGTTGCGGCAGAGATGCCCTCGCCCCGCCCGGCAGTTGCGGCAATGGCCGCAGACGATGTGGCCTTCGCCCGAGACGCGCTGGCCGAGCTTGTATTCGGTGACCGCGGCGCCGAAATCGGCGACCGTGCCGACGAACTCATGGCCCGTCACCATCGGCACCGGCACCGTCTTCTGCGCCCACTGGTCCCAATTGTAGATGTGCACGTCGGTGCCGCAGATCGCGGTCTTCCTGACCTTGATCAGCACGTCGTTGGGACCGATCTCCGGCACCGGCACCTCTTCCATCCAGATGCCCGGCTCGGCCTTGGCCTTAACCAGCGCCTTCATCATGTTCGACATCAGGATTTCCCTATTCCGTGATTGCGCTTCTGGCGAGATAGCCTGCACAACGGGAAGGTAGGCCACTAACTCGTTTGAACGTCCGGAATGGTCAGCCCCGCCTGCTCGGCCTCGCGGCGCAAATTCTGACGGGGCCTGGGGCCGATCTGCTGGATCACCAATCCGGCTGCCAGTGAGCCAAGGTCGCCGCAGGTCTGCAAGTCACGGCCTTGCGTGTAGCCATGCAGGAAGCCGGCGGCATAGAGATCGCCGGCGCCCGTCGTGTCGATCAGCTCCTTGATGGCGGTCGCCTTGATCACCACGGTCTCGTCGCCGCGCACGATCACCGAGCCTTTTTCCGATCGGGTCACGGCGGCGATGCGGCAATCCTTGCGAATCTGCGCCAGCGCTTCGTCGAACGACGCCGTCTGGTAAAGCGATTTGATCTCGTGGCTGTTGGCAAAGACGATGTCGACGGTACCCGAACGCATCAGCTCGAGGAACTCGTCGCGGTAGCGGTCGACGCAGAACGAATCCGACAGGGTCATCGACACTTCGCGGCCTGCCGCGTGCGCCAGCATCGCCGTCTGGCGGATTGCTTCCTTGGCGCGCGGCGGATCCCACAGATAGCCTTCGAAATAGGTGACCTTGGCGCCAGAGGCCTTGTCCGCCTCGACATCCTCAGGCCCGAGCTCGACGCAGGCGCCGAGATAGGTGTTCATCGAGCGCTCGCCGTCGGGCGTGACGAAGATCATCGAGCGCGCCGTCGGCGGTTCACCCTTGAGCGGCGTGGTGTCGAAGGCGACGCCTTGCGCATGGATGTCGTGGGCGTAGATTTCGCCCAGCGCATCGTTGGAGACCTTGCCGAAGAAGGCGGCGCGGCCGCCAAAGCTGGCGACGCCGGCCGCCGTGTTGCCGGCGCTGCCGCCGGAGGCCTCGATCGCCGGACCCATGCGGCTGTAGAGCAGCTCGGCGCGCCTTGTGTCGATGAGGTTCATCGCTCCCTTGATGATGCCGTTGGTCTCGAGGAATGCCTCGTCGCACTGGGCGATGATGTCGACAATGGCATTACCGATGCAGAGCACGTCATAATCCGCATCAAAATCTCCGCCAAAAACCCGAGCCGGCTTCTTGCCATGCCGGCCGGGCGTGGTCTCGCGAGTTGAAATGGGTTGCCGCATGCGCTTGATCCAGCCGCCCTCACGCAGCTGCCGGTCCTGCTTCACGCAGCAAATCGTCAGCTTTGTCCGTCTTCTCCCAGGTGAACTCAGGCTCTTCACGCCCGAAGTGTCCGTATGTCGCCGTCTTGCGGTATATCGGGCGTAAGAGATCAAGCATCTTGATGATGCCTTTCGGTCGGAGATTGAAAACCTCGAGAACAAGGCGCTCGATCCTTTTTTCCTCGATCCTTGCGGTTCCGAAAGTATTGACCATGACAGAAACCGGACTGGCCACGCCGATCGC
>NZ_RZSC01000264.1:0-7618 GCF_003998155.1 Mesorhizobium sp. M1E.F.Ca.ET.063.01.1.1 | reverse complement strand
CGGCAGCGGGTGACACGGTGATCAAAGGCCAGCCGCTCCTGATCCTCGAGGCTATGAAGATGGAACACACCATCGCCGCCCCGCATGACGGGGTGATCGCCGAGATCGCGGCCGAAGGCGCGCAGGTGAGCGACGGCACGGTGCTGGTGCGGTTCGCGGAAGAAGGGCAAGGCTGAAACGCCCGTTCGGTTTGTCTCGTTAACGAGACAAAATAGTTGGGTATGGCGGGACGGCGCCGGCGCCGTAGAGCGCCGACCGCCGCCAAAAGGAAAATGGCCGGACGAGACCGGCCATTTTCACTTACCTGACGGATCGCTTACGGCTTGATCGGCGCGTATTTGCCGTCATGCCACTGGTTGATGTCGTAGCTGGCGTTCTTCAGGTCGCCCTTCTCGTCGAAGATGACGTCGCCGACGACGGTGCTGATCGGCTTGCCGTCCTTCAGCGCCTCGGCGACTTTGGCCGGATCGTCGGTGCCGGCGCGCTTGACGCCTTCGGCAACCGCCTGGATCACGGCGTAGGAGAACAGCGTGAAGCCTTCCGGGGTGAAGCCGCCGGCCTTGATCTTGGCCACGGCGTCCTTGGCTTCCGGCTTGGCCTGCGGATCGGACGGGAAGACGAACATGGTGCCTTCGCCGGCCGGGCCGGCGACCTGCCAGAATTCCGGCGTGGCGATCGAGTCCGGCATGATCAGCTGGAACTTGACGTTCTGCTCGGCAGCCTGGCGCAGGATGAGGCCGGCCTCGGGATGGTAGCCGCCGAAATAGACGACATCGGCCTTGAACTCCTTCAGCTTGGTGACCAAAGCCGAATAGTCCTTCTCGCCAGCATTGATGCCTTCGTAGTCGACCTCCTTGAGGCCGCCGGCGTTCATCGTCGCCTTGACCACATCGGCAACGCCCTGACCGTAGGCGCTCTTGTCGTGCAGGACGACGATGTTCTTGCCGGCATATTTCTTGGCGATCCACGGGCCGATGAAGGCGCCCTGCGCGTCGTCACGCGTGTAGAGGCGCATGATCGTCGGCCAGCCAGACTTGGCCGCGGCGTCGGTCAGCACCGGGTTGGACGAGGCAGGGCTCATCATCAGCGTGCCGGATTCAGCATAGACAGCGGAAGCCGGAATGCTCGAGCCCGAGCAGGCATGGCCGTCGACGAACTTGATGCCGTTGGCGACGATGCGGTTGGCCACCGAAACCGCCTGCTTCGGGTCGCACTGGTCGTCCTCGATATCGAGCTTGATCTGGGAGCCGTTGACGCCGCCGGCAGCGTTGATGGCGTCGGCGGCGGCCTTCGCGCCCTGCTTGAACTGGTCGCCGATCGTGGCGAGCTGTCCGGTCATCGGGCCGACCACCGAGATGGTGATGTCGTCGGCGAAAGCAACCGATGCGCTCATCATCAGGCCCAATGCGGCCGCGCTCAAAATACCCAATCTTTTCATGGCAATAAGAACTCCTCCACTTGCGCGCGGCCGTGCCGGCCACGCTGTTCCTGAGAGCCGGGACAATTCCACCCTTCGCCGGAACTGTCGAGAGGACAATACATACCGCTTTGGTTCATTTCGGCCAGGATTTCTTGGGCCAAGCCGCACTCAGCCGCGGCCGGGCGGAACGCCTAAAATGCAAAAGCCGCGCCGGCCTTGTCCCGGCCGGTCGCGGCTTTTGCAGTCGAGCTTTCCCGGCGCCCCCGCGCCTGAACCCGCTCGCTTCCCTGTGTCTGCGCAGCTAGGCAAGTCTTGCCTGCCGCGTTCTTGCTCTTGTCAACCGGCCGTCTTTCTGCGGCCTTGTCCCCTGAAGACCTTCGGACCTCGGGCCTACAAGGTCAGTGCATCGTCATCCATTCGCGCGCTTCGCGCAGCGCCTTGGCGATCTCGACCTTCGACATCGTGGCCGAGAGTTCCGAGCGCAGTTCGGCGGCGCGGAGCGAACCCTTGATCGCGGCGATGTTGAACCATTTGTGGGCGGCAACGACGTCGGTCTCGCAGTCGCGACCGGTCGCATACATCATGCCCAGTTCGAAAAGAATGTCGGCCTGGGCAGTTGCCCCCATGGCGCCGAAGCCGGCCTCGAGCATTTCAAAACGTGCCATTTCAATCCCCTGTCTGGCTCCCGAGAGCTGCCTCCTTCTGTCCCTTGGTGTCCTTGGGGCGGGCCGCTCTTTCGATGCTTTCGAGGATGAAGCCTGGCCTTGAATCCGTCGTTAAATGGCTTGCTTAATTTGAAGAAAACAAAGCTAAAACAAGAGGTAAACGCGAAAAACTGTTAAGCATAGGAATGGCGCAATTCCGCCTCTTTGCAATAAATTCGATGAAAATTTCGGGGGCCGCAATCAAGACTTCGCTAACCACGGAAACCGAAGCCTTTTCCGCTCGTGTTCAGTTTCAGTGACTTGCGCAGCTAAAAATCCTTGCAACCTTCCGTGGCGGCACCGCTTTCGTTTTGGCGGCGGCTGGATTAGCTTTACCTTTGCGTAAGGGACAGAGAGGCGGAAACAGAGAGGCGGAACGAGCCCCGCCTGAATTCTGAAGGGAGGATAAACATGTTTCGAAAAGTGAGCCTGGCCCTGGCGGCCACCTTGATGATTGCGGGTGCTGCATGGGCCGACCCGATCGAAGGCAACTGGAAGACGCAAGCCGGCTCGACAGCCGCGATCGCCGGCAGCGACTCGTTCTCGATCACGCTGAAGTCCGGCAAATATGCCGGCAAAACCATCGGTTCCTTCAAGGCAGCCGGCGACAACAAGTATACCGGCACCATAACCGATCCGGAAACCGACAAGACCTATTCCGGCAAGGCAACGATTTCCGGCGCCTCGCTGAAGATGAGCGGCTGCGTGCTGGGCGGGCTGATCTGCAAGAGCCAGACCTGGCACAAGCTCTGATCGCCGCTTGAATGACCTGATGAACGGGGCCGCGCGGCCCCGTTTTCTTTTTAGGCCCCGTTTTCCTTTCAGGCGCCCTTTCGAAGCGCATTGGCGGACGCGGCGGTTTCCAGCGGCTAAAGGTCGTCGCCGGCGACGAGCTTCAGGTTCTTGTCTTTCCGCACGTCGTTTCCCAAAACCGCTGCGCACTTTTGGCGACCTGCGTCAGCCAGATCGCGACCATATCAATCATTTTGAACGGTAGATGAATACCGGTCTCAGAACCGGTTCAGAGGCATTCGGGCATTCTCCTCGCCATTGAAGGAGAGACCAATGCTTGTCCGCCGCTTCACCATCGTCTGCCTGCTGATGAGCCTGTTCGGCATGGTCTTCGCCATCCTCGTGGCCGAAGCCGGCCGTCCGGCCCGCTCGTCGGGAATGGCCGACACCTGCCGGCTGGACTGCATGAACCATTTCGACCGCTGAAACGACCTCGAAACCGGAACCACCACCATGAACCGCATCGCTACCTCGACCCTCCAGGCCCTTCGGCTCCTGCCGCGGGCGATGCTCATCCTGATGCTGCTTGCCGCTCCCGTGCTGGCGGTGCCGATGATGCGCGCCGACACCGGCTCTATCATCGAAGCGCCGACGCCGAAGAAGGCGGGCGTCGGCTTCGTGCTGCTGGTCAGCCTGCAGCGCGGCTGACACGGTCGAAGAAAAATACGCCGCAGGGCGAGCTTCGCGTCCGCCTCCCCCTCCCAAGCGCTCGTCCAAATCCCTATATTGGGCCATGGAAAAGCGAATCTACCCCCAAGCTATCGAATCGGTCGTCATGCCGGAGCCTTTCGGCAGGCAGAGCTTCGACGACGCCAAGAAGGCGGTCGCGGCGTTGCAGAGGCTCTATGACCGCAACACCAAATTCCTGCGCGATTCCTTCGCCGAACTCGCGGCCGGCGGCGACGAGAGCAAGCGCTACCGCGCCTTCTATCCGCAGATCGGCGTCACCACGACCTCGTTCACCCAGATCGACTCGCGCCAAGCCTACGGCCATATGCCGACGCCTG
The DNA here is from genome assembly GCF_003998155.1 of Mesorhizobium sp. M1E.F.Ca.ET.063.01.1.1. NCBI lineage: Bacteria > Pseudomonadati > Pseudomonadota > Alphaproteobacteria > Hyphomicrobiales > Phyllobacteriaceae > Mesorhizobium > Mesorhizobium sp. M1E.F.Ca.ET.063.01.1.1. Next base: position 3,695 of record NZ_RZSC01000264.1, on the reverse strand, counting down.
GGCATTTTGCCACCACCATCACCCAGCCGCAGCTTTTCGAGAGCTACCTCGTCGAACAGCTTCGGCTCATCATGCGCAATCACGGCGTGCAGGTGACGGTGTCGGAATCGACAACGCCGATCCCGTTGCATTTCGCCTTCCTGGAAGGCACCTATGTCGACGGCACGGCGGCCGAGCGCATCAAGCGGCCGATCCGCGACCTGTTCGACGTGCCGGACCTCGACGGCACCGACGACCAGATCGCCAACGGCACCTTCGAGGTGGCGTTCGGCGAGCCGAGGCCGCTGGCGCCATTCACCGCGCAGCGCATCGACTATTCGCTGCACCGGATGTCGCATTACACGGCGACCAGCCCGCAGCATTTCCAGAACTTCGTGCTGTTCACCAACTACCAGTTCTACATCGACGAGTTCGTCGCGCGTGCCCGCGATCTGATGGAAAAGGGCGGAGGCGGCTACAGTGAATTCGTCGAACCGGGCAATGTGGTGACAAAGGCTGGAGCCGACGCGCCGAGCGACGGCACGCCGCCTCCGCGCCTGCCGCAGATGCCGGCCTATCATCTGAAGAAGCCGGGCCATGGCGGCATCACCATGGTCAATATCGGCGTCGGCCCCTCCAACGCCAAGACCATCACCGATCATATCGCGGTGCTTCGGCCGCATGCCTGGGTGATGCTCGGCCACTGTGCCGGCCTGCGCAACACGCAGGCGCTGGGCGATTATGTACTGGCGCATGCCTATGTGCGCGAGGACCATGTGCTGGACGACGACCTGCCGGTCTGGGTGCCGATCCCGCCGCTGGCGGAAATCCAGGTAGCGCTGCAGGAAGCGGTGGCCGAGGTCACGGGCCTATCCGGCTACGACCTCAAGCGCATCATGCGCACCGGCACCGTCGCCACCATCGACAACCGCAACTGGGAACTGCGCGACCAGCGCGGACCGGTGCAGCGCCTGTCGCAGTCCCGCGCCATCGCGCTCGATATGGAATCGGCGACGATCGCGGCCAACGGCTTCCGCTTCCGCGTGCCTTACGGCACGCTGCTGTGCGTCTCCGACAAGCCGCTGCACGGCGAACTGAAGCTGCCCGGCATGGCGACCGAATTCTACAAGCGACAGGTGGCGCAGCATCTCACCATCGGCATCAGGGCGATGGAGAAGCTGGCCGAAATGCCGATGGAGCGGCTGCATTCGCGCAAGTTGAGAAGTTTTTCCGAGACGGCCTTCCAGTAGCCAGCGGCGCGCCCCAGCGGCGCGGCGAGGCAATTCGCCGTCTTGCAAGGGCCGCAATTTGGCCGATAAGCAGGCCAGAGCGAGATCATCTCGCTCCAAACAGATTGCCGGCGGCATTCGGCAGGCCAAGACCGAGATGACAACAGGCGGCGCGCGCTCGAACATGACGGCTGGGGTGGCATTCCTGGCGATGATGGCACTGTCGGCCGCGCTGCTGGCCGGGTTCCTCGGCGCGCTGCACCCTGCGCTCGATTCCTTCTCGCATTTCCGCATTCACCTGAGCGTGCTTACGGCGCTGCTGGCGCTGGCGCTGCTGGCCAGCTCCTATCGGCTGCAGGCGACAGCGGTGCTGCTCTTCGCCATCGCCAGCTTCGCCACAACGGCTAGCGCCTTGCCCAAGCTGTGGCCGCAACAGGCGATCGCCAGACCCGCTGACCGGATTGTCTACAGCCTGCTGCAGATGAATTTGCGCTTCGACAATCCGACGCCGAAGAAGGTGCTTTCGCTGATCGGCCGGACCAATCCTGATGTGATCACCCTCGACGAGGTGTCGGGGATGTGGACGACCGAGCTTGGCTATATCACCAGCGCCTATCCCTACCGCATCCTCTGCCCCTACCCCAACGGCGTATTCGGCGTCGCGCTGCTCTCGCGCCGGCCCTTCGCCGCCGGCACAGCGCCGCATTGCGAACCGCGCGGTGCGATGGCGACCGCGACGATCGATTTCGGTGGAACCGGCGTCGACGTCGCCGCGATCCATTTGAGCTGGCCCTGGCCGCTCGAGCAGCACTGGCAGATCGGCGAGTTGTCGGAACCGCTGACCGCGCTCGGCGAAACGGCGATCATGGCCGGCGACTGCAACGCCGTGCCCTGGAGCGCGGCCGTGCGGCGCGTCGCTTCGCTCGGCAAGCTGACGGTGATGCCGTCGGCCGGGCCGACCTGGATCCACCGGAAGCTGCCCGACTTCCTGCGGCGCTTCGCCGGCCTGCCGATCGACCAGGTGTTCAGCAAGGGCGGGGTGACGATCCATTCCGCGACCCGGCTGGAAGACACCGGCTCGGATCATCTGCCGGTGCTGGTCGAGTTCTCGCTGCGGTCCGACGACAGAGGGCCCAAGGACGAGCATGAGACGGCGCTGGCTTCTCTCGTGCGGCTCGGGAAGACACCGGGTTGACGTAGCGATCCTTCGCAGCATCGCGCCGCTAAGGCTTCATCAAAGCCGCGACCAAATGCTCGACATGGCCGCCGTCGCGGTGCTCTCGGGCATCGAAGGCATTCTGCTTGGCCTCGTATTCGGCATAGGCGGCCTGGATACGCTGGCGCGCCTCGCTGCGCGCCTTGTAGCAATAGGGATCGTCGGCGACCTTGAGACCGGTGATCGACCGCTCCGTGGCGCGCATCATCTCCCTGGCGATGCGGCCATGGGTTTCCTCATGGGCGCGCACACCGGCGAAAAACCGGGTCCATCGCTTCTTCAGCGCCGGCGTCGCCGAGGCGACGCGCGGAAAGGTGTAGAAGAGATTGAGCGTGCCGTTCGCCTGCCGTATCCGGCACGAACCCTTGTCCGGGATGACGCCGAGCTCCCAGTCGGCCGTGTAGGCGGTCTGGGCGATGGCGTGCGTCATGAAGCCGTGCTTGGGGCCTTTGCTGTCCATGGCTTCGATAAGTGCCGCGCCGGAATTGCCGGCAATGTCATAGGTTCGCGTCTGGACCAGCACCCTGGTGCCGGCCGAGGCCTGCGGCGCGCAGAACGCGCCGAGAGCGACAAGGCATGTCAGAACCGCCAGGCGCATCGCCGTTTCTCCCTATCCTCAGGGAAAGGAAACACAAGCAGGCGGTGGTTTCAACGGCCTTGAGGTTGCGATGTCGCAACCTATTCGCAGGCAGGCGCCGCCGGCGGTGGCGCCCCCGGTATGTCAGGGGCAGCGCAAAGCCTCTGGCAGTTGCCCCTTCTACATACCCTGATAGACAGGCCCCTCTCCACCTTGTGGCGGCACCCAGTTGATGTTCTGGTTCGGGTCCTTGATGTCGCAGGTCTTGCAGTGGACGCAGTTCTGCGCGTTGATGACGAAGCGCACGTCCTTCGCCGACGGATCGGCGGCGGCGTTGCCGTCCTTGTCGACCCATTCGTAGACGCCGGCCGGGCAGTAGCGGGTCGACGGGCCGGCGAACACGTCGTGCTCGGAGCGCTGCTGCAGCGCCGCGTCGCCGACGATGAGGTGCACCGGCTCGTTTTCCTCATGGTTGGTGTTGGACAAAAACACCGAGGAGAGCCGGTCGAAGGTCAAGATGCCATCCGGCTTGGGATAGGCGATCTTCTGATGCTTGGAGGCGGGCTCGAGCGTCGCGTAGTCGGCCTTGCCGTGCTTCAGCGTGCCGAAGGGCGAGAAGCCGAACAGCGTGTTCAGCCACATGTCCAGCCCACCGATGCCGACGCCGATGATGGTGCCGAAGCGCGACCACAGC
>NZ_RZSC01000263.1:0-7628 GCF_003998155.1 Mesorhizobium sp. M1E.F.Ca.ET.063.01.1.1 | reverse complement strand
AATCGCCCGCGCGGCCAGGCAGGCGCCGCAGCCGGCCAGCCCGGCGATCGGCCGACGCATGAGGGCCGCCGCGACCAACGCGACGGTGCCGACAAGCCGCGCTTCGACCGCTCGAAGTTCAAGCCGCGGCCGGAAGCCGGCGATCGGCGCGAAGCCGGCGAGAAGCGGGACGCCAGGCCGCAGGGCGAGCGTCCCGACCGCCGCGAGGGCCGACCGGACTGGAAAGGCGACAGGCAGGGCGGTAAGGGCAACGCCGGCAAGCCGGTCTTCCAAAGCAAGCCGCGCGAGGAGCGCCCGCAGCGCTTCGACCCGGATTCGCCCTTCGCCAAGCTCGCCGCCTTGCGCGACCAGCTGAAGAAATAGCCTCGGCCGGTTCCGATGGTTGGAGAAGGCCGCCAGCGCATCGACAAATGGCTGTTCTTCTCGCGAGCGGTGAAATCGCGGTCGCTGGCGGCCAAGCTCGTCGTCGCCGGACGGGTCCGCATCAATCGCGACAAAGCAGCGCAGGCCTCGGATCTGGTCAAGGCCGGCGATGTGCTGACCATCACGCTCGACCGCCGTATCATGGTCTGGAAAGTGCTCAACCCCGGAACCCGGCGTGGCCCGGCCGAGGAAGCGCGCCTGCTTTACGAGGACATGTCTCCGCTCCCGACACCGAAGGGCGAGGCCGTTCCCGACGCCATTCCGGCCTTGCGCGAGGCCGGCAGCGGCCGCCCGACCAAGCGGGAACGCCGACACACCGACCGGCTGCTCGGCGAGGACTGAAGACATAACCGAACCTCGTCGCGGCAAACGGCTGGAATTCTGTTCCGCGAAGCCGGCTCAGACACGCAGGCCCTGCCCTTGCAAGCGACGGGCAAAGGCGTTACCTCACCAAAAAAGCCCAGCAAATACGGGACGTCCCGGAGCCTGCGATGACCTATGTCGTGACCGATAATTGCATAAAATGCAAATACATGGACTGCATCGAGGTCTGTCCGGTCGACTGTTTCTACGAAGGCGAGAACATGCTCGTCATCCATCCTGACGAGTGCATCGACTGCGGCGTCTGCGAGCCCGAATGCCCGGCCGACGCGATCAAGCCGGACACCGAGCCCGGCCTCGACAAATGGTTGCAGGTCAATTCCGAATACGCCGAGAAATGGCCCAACATCACCGCCAAGAAAGAGCCGCCGGCGGACGCCAAGGCCTTCGACGGCGAGACCGGTAAGTTCGAGAAATATTTCTCGCCCGAGCCCGGCGAAGGCGACTGATTTGGCTGCCGGCACCGCCGGCATGACCCGACGTAACGGCCCCGATACAATTGCTGTCTTGACAGGCAGTGATGAAGCTCGGCCTTAGCGAATGCAGCAAAACCTTGATTCTTCCGACTTTTTGTGTTACATGAGCGGAACATGCCGGTGACACAACGTCGATTTATGGCGCTAACGCCCCAAATCACTGAAAGGTGAGCTTCTCAATCCGGACCAGAGCGATCTGGGGCAGGCAGGTGGCATTCGTGCGCTTTGTCGGTCCCGGCTTATTCCGGTGGTTCACATGTTGTGCGGCTAAAGGTCGGCTTCCGCCGATCGTCTGAGTTTCAGCCGGCGCCGCCATGCCGGCGCTACAACTAAGGAGTTCAGGGCGTAATGGCAACGATCACCCCGCAGAAGAAGTCTACCGCGGCCCGTCACGGGTTCAAGACCGGCGAATTCATCGTCTATCCGGCGCATGGCGTCGGTCAGATCGTGGCGATCGACGAGCAGGAAGTCGCGGGTCACAAGCTGGAACTGTTCGTCATCGATTTCCAGAAGGACAAGATGCGGCTCAAGGTGCCGGTCGCCAAGGCGACCTCGATCGGCATGCGCAAGCTGTCGGAAGAGGACTATGTCGATCGCGCGCTGAAGGTCGTGCAGGGCCGCGCCCGTATCAAGCGCACCATGTGGTCGCGCCGCGCGCAGGAATATGATGCCAAGATCAATTCCGGCGACCTGATCTCGATCTCGGAAGTGGTGCGCGACCTCTACCGCGCCGACAACCAGCCGGAGCAGTCCTATTCCGAGCGCCAGCTCTACGAAGCCGCGCTCGACCGCATGGCCCGCGAGATCGCGGCCGTCAACCGCATGTCGGAGACGGAAGCCGTGCGCCTCATCGAGGTCAACCTCAACAAGGGCCCGAAGCGCGGCGCCAAGGCCGACAACGAGGAAGCCGAGCAGGAAGAAGCTGCCTGAGCTGATCACTCACCCGAACTCAAAAAACCCGGCTCCGCGCCGGGTTTTTTGTTTCTGGGCCGGTTTTGTGGGTGGGACGCGGGGATGAGGCGCGTTCTATCGAGCGTCTGCGCCGCCCCTCATCCGCCTGCCGGCACCTTCTCCCCGTATAGTGACGGGGAGAAGGCAGATGGCCGCAACCTCGGTGCAGGTCTTGCAACGGTGAAAATTGGCGAAGCTTTGATGAAAGCATCATTTCTCCCCGTCACTATACGGGGAGAAATGCCCGGCAGGGCAATGAGGGGCAGCGCAGACCTACGAAGAAATCGTACCTGATCCCTCGCCGCCGGCCTCCCTCTGCGCCTCTTCCTGCCGTAGCGAGGCGATGAAGCGCTTGGTCCGCTCACGCTCTGGCCGGTCGAACACGACCGAGGCCGGACCTTTCTCGACGACGACACCGGCATCGAGGAACACCACTTCCTGCGCGATCTTGGAAGCAAGCCTGAGATCATGCGTGGCCATCACCATGGTCGTGCCTTCGCGCGCCAGTTGGCCCAGCACATCGACCACTTCCTGCGCCAGTTCCGGATCGAGCGCCGAGGTCGGCTCATCGCAAAGCAGCACGCGCGGCGACGGCGCCAGCGCCCGGGCAATCGCCACGCGCTGCTGCTGGCCGCCGGACAGCGTTGCCGGCCAGGCATCGGCCTTGTGTGCCATGCCGACCTTCTCGAGCAGCGCCGTTGCCCGCTCGAGCGCCCGTGGCTGCGGCCATTTCAGCACTGTGACCAGCCCTTCCATGACATTCTCGATCGCGGTGCGATGCGGAAAGAGCTGGAAGTTCTGGAACACCATGCCGGTCTGCAGGCGCACCCGCTGGATATCTCTTGAAGGCACCTTGGCGCCGGGGTGGAACGCAAGCGTCTCATCGCCGATGCGCAAGGTGCCGGCGGTCGGGATTTCCAGGAGATTGATGCAGCGCAGAAGCGTGCTCTTTCCGCCGCCCGAAGGCCCGACCAGCGCCGTGACGCTGCCCTCGTCGATGCTGACGGTGACGCCCTTCAGGACGAGGTTGTCGCCGAAGCGCTTTTCGATGTCGGTGAGGCCGATCATGCATTGGCCTCCAGGAAGCCGCCATAGCGGTTGAGCCGCACCTCAAGCCGCGCCTGCAGCGCCGACAGCACGGAGCTCATCGCCAGGTAGAGCGCCGCCGCCTCGACATAAAGGATCAGCGGCTCATAGGTGGTGGCGACGATGCGCTGCGCCGCTTGGAACATTTCGGGCACCGTTATTGCCGCCGCCAACGAGGTGTCCTTGACCAGCGAGATGAAGGTGTTGGAAAGCGGCGGCACCGCGACGCGGCCCGCTTGCGGGAGGATCGTGCGCCGCATCGCCTGGCTCCAGGTCATGCCGATCGAGTAGGAAGCCTCCCATTGCCCCTTCGGCACCGAGCCGATGACGGCGCGGATGATCTCCGAGCTGTAGGCGCCGATGTTGAGCGTGAAGCCGATCAGCGCGGCGGGAAAGGCATCGAGCAGGATGCCGACCGACGGCAGGCCGTAGAAGATCAGGAAAAGCTGGACCAGAAGCGGCGTCCCGCGAAAAATCCAAACATAGAAGCGGACGAGCGCCACCAGCGGCTTCGGGCCGAACAGCCGGATCAGCGCCGTGACCAGCCCGGCGATGAGCCCGAGGGCGAAGGACAGCAGCGTCAGCGGCACGGTGAAGATCAGCGCCGCCCACAGCAATGTCGGCAATGATTCCAGCATCAATTGCAGCCAATGCGCCACGAAACCCTCCTTGCCAGACCGTCCTGGCTCCAACGACTATCATGCAAAAACCGGCGGGCCGTCAAAGACGGCCCGCCGGAATTCAAGCAAAGGACGATTAAAGCGCGTCGCGCTGAAGCGGATTCAGGCGACGCGCTTTAGGTCTTTGTTTTGATGCATGTCGTTCTCCCAAAACCGCTGCACACTTTTGGGCCACATGCATTAGGGCTTACTGCGAGACGTCCTGGCCGAAATAAGTATCGGCGATCTTCTTGTAGCTGCCGTCGGCCTTGATGTCGGTCAGCGCCTTGTTGATCGCGGCGACCAGTTCAGGATCGCCCTTGCGCACGATGACGCCGGAATAGTCGGCGTTCTCTTCCTGCGCGGCGATCTTCACATTGGCGTCGGGCTTGTGCTTCTTGAAGTCGAGGAAGGACAGGCTGTCGTTGATGGTGGCGTCGGCGCGGCCGGTCAGCAGCAATTGGATCGACTGGTCGAAACCATCGGTGCCGACCAGCTCGGCGCCATTCTTCTCTGCGAGCTTGCCGAAATTGGAAGTCAGCGATTGCGCCGCCTTCTTGCCCTTGAGATCGGCAAAGGTCTTGATGTTGGTGTCGTCGCCGCGAACGATCAGCACCGCCTTGGAAGCGATGTAGGGATCGGAGAAATCATACTTGGCCTTGCGCGCATCGGTGATGCCGACCTCGTTGATGACGGCGTCGTAGCGATTGGCGTCGAGGCCGGCGATCAGGCCGTCCCACTTGCCTTCGAGGAACTGGACCTTGACGCCGAGCTTCTCGGCGATCGCCTTGGCGATCTCGACATCGAAGCCGACCAGCGCTCCGGATTCGTCATGATAGGTGAAAGGCGCGTAGGTGCCTTCCGTGCCGACCTTCAGGACGCCGGTCTGCTTGATCTGGTCGAGATTGGCGCCGGCATGTCCGGCGGTGACCGCCAGAACCTGCAGGGTTCCGGCGACGAGGAGCGATTTGAGCCATTTCATTTTTCTGTGATCCCGTTTTGACCGGTGCCCCGGCGCAGTGTGAGGGCCGCAAACTGGCAGATAGAAGCTCACGAAATAAGGAACCAGATTTCAAAAATTGGCTCAGCCAGAAATCTGGTCCTCAAAATCAGCGCAAATCACGGCGGGCGAACGTCCCGGATCGATAACAAAGCCGTGCCTGGCGCACTGGATGCGCGCCGCCGCAGCTACGGAACCATCCATGCTCCTGGCACGTTGCAGGCTGTTGTAGGGCGCGGCAGCGTCTTTTCAACCGTCATCAGCGCGAACGACCGCCAAGAGGAGCCGGCATGATCGAGGACGTGGCAGGACGGACACTGGTCCGGGCGGCAATGAAGGCTCCCTATCTCGAGCGCGACGAGGAGCACCTCCTGGCCATACGCTGGAAGGAAAAGAACGACCAGGACGCGCTGCATCTGATCACCGTCGCCCATATGCGCCTGGTGATTTCCATGGCGTCGAAATTCCGCCATTACGGCCTGCCGCTCGGCGATCTGATCCAGGAAGGCCATGTCGGCCTGTTGGAAGCCGCGGCCCGCTTCGAGCCTGCCCGCGAGGTGCGCTTCTCGACCTACGCCACCTGGTGGATCCGCGCCTCGATGCAGGACTATATCCTGCGCAACTGGTCGATCGTGCGCGGCGGGACGAGCTCGGCGCAGAAGGCGCTATTCTTCAATCTGAGACGGCTGCGCGCGCGGCTCGCCAACGGCGCCGAGCCGATCTCCAATGCCTCGCTCTACCGCGAGGTCTCGGCCGCGCTCGGCGTGCCGGAAGCCGACGTGGCGATGATGGATTCGCGCCTTTCGGCTCCCGACAGCTCGCTCAACACCCCTTTGGCCGACGAGAACGGCGCGGCCGAGCGGATGGATTTCCTGGTTTCCGAGGATCCGCTTCCGGACGAGGTGGTCGGCGAGACGATCGACGTCGAGCGCCGTGCGGTCTGGCTGAGGAGCGCGCTCGGCGCGCTCAATGCCCGCGAGCTCCGGATCATCGAGGAGCGCCGGCTGAGCGACGACGGCGCCACCCTGGAATCGCTCGGCGAGGCGCTCGGCATCTCCAAGGAGCGCGTCCGCCAGATCGAAGCGCGCGCCATGGAAAAGCTGAAAGTGGCGCTGGTCAAGCAGAACCCCGAATTCCTGGCGGAAGCAGCCTGAAATATGAACCGCAGTCGCGGGCTTACCTGTCGGTGACGATCTTGACCTTGTCGCCGGCCGACACCGTCGCGCCCGGCGACATCGCGTTCAGTACGCGGAAGAGGTCGAGCTTGCGGTCGACGCCGACCATTTGCGCCGCGAGCGTGCCCATGTTCTGGCCCGGCTGCACGGTGACCACCCTGATGTGCAGCGGCTTCAGCGCCGCCTTCTCGGCCGCGCTCAATGTACGGAACGAACCGCTGACCGAACGCGCGACCGGCTCCAGCGCGGTGCTGGCCGAAGGTGCCGCAGTCAGCAAGCGATAGACCTGCCCGCCGGCGCGGATGACTGCGATATCGAACTGCCACCCTTGCGCGCTGGCATGCGCCATCGCGGCTTCGTTGCCGTTGACCGTTTCCTGGCGCACGCTGGTGTCGTCCAGTCCGGCGACCCAGCCGCTGCGGATGTAATCGGTCAGCGACACCGACTTGTCGATCGCCACGCCGTCGAAGCGGATGGCGATATCGCCAGGTCCGGTCGCGGTCACCGCGGCCGCCGAATTGTCGATGACGAAGCCGTCCGGCACCGAGAACGAGACGCCAAGGCCGGGATGCATGAAGGTCTGGCCGCGCACATAGCCCTCTTCCGGCGTATCGCCGTAGAGCAACCCGTCTATGCCGGCGAGGAAGGCATCGCGGTCGCGCGTGCCGACGCCAGGCGGGCCAAAGTTGCGGGCAAGCCGCTGCGCCAGATCGATACGCTGCGGCGTGTTGGGGTGCGTCGCCAGGAAGTCGAGGCTGGCATCGGTGGCGCCGCTGACCGAGCGGAAATCGGTATAGGCGGACATCGACTGCAGGAAGCGGCCGGCCGCGTACGGATCATAGCCTGCCTCGCCGATCGACTTGATGCCGATGGCGTCGGCCTGCAGTTCCTGATTGCGCGAGAATTGCGCGAGCTTCAGCTTGCCGCGGATCAGCGCCGCCTTGGCGGTCGGGCTGTCGCCGAGCACATCGGAGACAACCTTGGTCGCCAGGCCTTCCTCGGCCTCGAGCTGTTGCCGCTGCAGGCCGTGATTCGCGGTGACGTGGCCCATCTCATGCGCGATGACGGCGGCAAGCTCGGAGGAGTCGTTGGCCAGAGCCAGCAGCCCGCGCGTGACGTAGAGATAGCCGCCCGGCAGCGCGAAGGCGTTGACGTTGGGCGAATTGAGGATGGTGATGCGATAGGTCTGCGTCGGGTTGGCCGACACCACCGTCAAATTGCCGACGACCTTGGCGACCATGCGCTCGAGCTTGGGATCGGAATATTCGCCGCCATAGGTGGCAAGAATCCGCGGATGCTGCGCCTTCGCCATGTCGGCGAGCTTGGCATTGGCGACGACATTGTCGACCGTGATCGGCTTGTCGGAGGGCTGGAAGCCGGATTCCTGCACATCCGGCGGCGTGAACATCTGGCAGCTCGCCAGCGTCACGGCAAAGCTGGCCAACGCGAAGAATCGCGTCAGCGGCCTCATCCAAAC
>NZ_RZSC01000262.1:0-7630 GCF_003998155.1 Mesorhizobium sp. M1E.F.Ca.ET.063.01.1.1 | reverse complement strand
TTCCCGGCTCGCTGGAAATACCGGCCGTCATTACCTTCGCGCTGGATGGCGCCGCCGAAGGCGGCACGCACTATGACGGCTTCGTCGCGCTCGGCACCATCGTCCGTGGCGACACCTATCATTTCGACATCGTCGCTAACGAATCGAGCCGTGCGCTGATGGACCTTTCGGTGCAGGAAGCGGTCGCGATCGGCAACGGCATCCTGACCACCGAGAACGACGCGCAGGCGTGGACGCGTGCCCGCCGCACTGAAGGCGACAAGGGCGGTTTCGCCGCGCGCGCGGCGCTGACCATGATCGCGCTGAAAGAGAAATTCGGAGCCCAATCGTGACCGAGCCTGCCCAGACCGGTGCGGTGCGCCACGCCAACAAGCGCGGTGCCGCTCGTCTTGCCGCTGTCCAGGCGCTCTATCAGATGGATGTGGCAGGCAGCGGTGTCTTCGAGATCACCGCCGAATACGAGGCCTTCCGGCTGGGCAAGGAAGTCGACGGCGCGCTCTATCGCGAGGCCGACGCGCAATGGTTCCGCGCCATCCTGACCGGCGTCGTCGACAACCAGAAGACCATCGATCCCGTCATCCGCCAGGCGCTCACCGACGACTGGCCGCTGTCGCGGCTGGATTCGACGCTGCGCGCCATCCTGCGCGCCGGCGTCTATGAGCTGATGAAGCGGGACGACGTGCCGGTGGCCGTCATCGTCTCGGAATATGTCGATATCGCCAAGGCCTTCTACGAGGAGGATGAGCCGAAGCTGGTCAATGCCGTGCTCGATCGCGTTTCGCGCCGGGTGCGAGGCGAGGGACGCGGCAAGGACGCATCATGACGGCCGCCACGGCCGTGGTCGCCGGAGCCGGCCGCGAAGCGCGCCGCACGGCGCTGCTGCTCGCCGCGGCGCAGGCGATCGTCGGCTCCGCGGCACCCATTGCCATTTCGCTCGGGGCGCTTGCCGGCCAATATCTGCTCGGCCCCGACAAATCGCTGGCGACGGCGCCGGTCACCGGCTTCAACCTCGGGGTGGCGCTCGGCGCGCTGCCGGCAGCCGCGATCATCCGCCGGCTAGGCCATCGCGGCGGCTTCATGACCGGCACCCTCATCACCGCGCTCGGCGGCCTGATCGCGACGCTGGCGCTCTTTCAGGCGAGCTTCTGGCTGTTCGCCTTCGGCCTCGGCGTGATCGGTGTCGGCGGCGCCTTCGTCCAGCAATTCCGCTTCGCCGCCGCCGATAACGCGCCGCCGCAATTCAAGGCGCGCGCCATTTCCTTCGTTCTGGCCGGCGGCATCGTCACCGCCATCCTCGGGCCGCAGATCGTCATCTACACCCGTGAGCTTCTGGCGCCGGTGATGTTTGCCGGATCCTTCGCCTCGATCCTGATCCTTGCAGCGGTCGGCGCCGTCGTCCTTTCCTTCCTGCACATTTCCACAGGTAAAAGCGGCTCCGCGGAAACCGCCGCAAGCGACGCCCGCCCGCTGGTCGAGATCGCCACCCAGCCGCGCTTCGTCGCGGCACTATTCTGCGCCGTCTGCGCCTATGCGCTGATGAGCTTCGTCATGACCGGCGCGCCGCTCGCCATGGTCGGCTGCGGGCTCTCGACCGACGATGCCACGCTCGGCATTTCCTGGCACGTCATGGCGATGTTCGGGCCGAGCTTCTTCACCGGTTCGCTGATCCACCGCTTCGGCGCCGAACGCATCGTCGCCATCGGCCTGGTTCTGCTCATCGGCTGCGCAGCGGTGGCGCTTTCCGGCCTGGAGCTCTGGCATTTCTGGACGGCGCTGATCCTGCTCGGCCTCGGCTGGAATTTCGGCTTCATCGGCGCGACCGCCATGGTCGCAGCGAGCTACCACCCATCCGAAAAAGGCAAGGTGCAGGGTTTTCACGACTTCGTCCTGTTCGGCTCCGTCGCCTTCGCTTCGCTGATGTCGGGCGCGGTCTACAATGCCTGGGGCTGGACCATGCTGAACTGGGTCGTGTTCCCGGTTGTTGCGCTCTGCTTCCTGGCGCTCGGCGCCTTGAGGATCACGGGATTGCGCCGACCCGGCATATGACGCTGGAAGTCGGGATCGGCCGCGGCCGATGCTGTGGAACCCATCCTCCGCACACCTGCCGGTTCCAGGATACGGAAATGATTCGCGCCTTTCCGGTTTGAGCGGTAAATTTGCCTGAGGGGAGTGACTCTGACGGAGGAGCGAACCATGGCAATGTATCTCACGCGCTTCAGCTATACACCCGAGACGTGGGCGCGGATGATCGAAAATCCCGAGGACCGGCGCAACGCGGCTCGTTCGTACATTGAGTCTGCGGGCGGAAAGCTGCACGGGTTCTGGTACGCTTTCGGCGAACACGATGGCTGGAATCTCTGGGAGGCGCCGGACAATGTGTCGATGGCCGCCGTCGCTCTCGCCATCGGTGCCGGCGGCGCGCTGAGTTCGTTCGAGACCACCGTTCTCCTCAGCGTCGAGGAGACGATTGAAGCTCTCGGCAAGGCGAAGTCGATCCGTTATCGACCGCCGGCAACATAAGGTGTGTCGCCCAAAAGCGCGCAGCGGCTAGAGCAATTCCAGGAAAAGTGTGTAACGGTTTTCCGTCCGGAATTGCGTAAAAACAAATGGTTAGAGCGGTTCAGCGATTCTACCAAACGCTGAACCGCTCCAGAATACGAAACGCACAAAAGCAATAATCAAGGCGCGGCACGTCTGTGCCGGGCTTCCGCCGGAAGGGATCATGCACCAAATCGAGGCGCCCAGCGTCCTATGCGCCTCTGAAAGGCCGCGACGTCGAAGCTGACACGACGCTGTCGGGACCCGGCGTGGCGCACCCGTTCGCGCCGGGAACAAAATTATTGCGTGCATCTCCTTAGTTATGAAACCGTGTACCCCGACGGCGCGTTAAAGCCATGCTCATATGCGGCCACCAGTCTATCGGCTCACAGCAAGGGATTTTCACAATGTTTTCAATCGGAAAGCTCGCCGCAGCGGCGATCGCATTCGGCATCGCCACAGCCTCGGCGCACGCTCAGGTGGTGGTCTCCTCGAAGATCGACACCGAAGGCGGCGTGCTCGGCAACATCATCGAGCTGGTTCTGAACGCCAACAACATCAAGACCACGGACCGCATTCAACTAGGCGCGACGCCGGTTGTGCGCAAAGCGATCACCGCCGGCGAGATCGACATCTATCCCGAGTATACCGGCAATGCCGCCTTCTTCTTCCAGAAGGCGGACGACCCGGTGTGGAAGGACGCCGCCAAGGCCTACGAAACCGCCAAGAAGCTCGACTATGACGCCAACAAGATCGTCTGGCTGTCGCCGTCGCCCGCCAACAACACCTGGGCGATCGCGCTGCGCAAGGAAGTGGTCGACGAGAACAAGCTGGCTACGCTGTCGGACTTCGGCAAATACGTCTCCGGCGGCGGCAAGGTGGTGCTGGCCGCCTCGGCCGAGTTCGTCAATTCGGCTGCGGCCCTGCCGGCCTTCCAGACCACTTACGGCTTCAAGCTTAAGCCGGACCAGTTGATCACGCTTTCCGGCGGCGACACGGCGGCGACCATCGCCGCCGCCGCCAATCAGACCAACGGCGCAAACGCCGCCATGGTCTACGGCACCGATGGCGGCATCCAGCCCTCCGGCCTTGTCGTGCTCGAGGATGACAAGGCCGTGCAGCCCGTCTACCAGCCCGCGCCGATCATCCGTGAGCAGGTGCTCAAGGAGCATCCGGAGATCGAGACGCTGCTGAAGCCGGTCTTCGCCAAGCTCGACCTTGCCACGCTGCAGCAGCTCAACGGCCGTGTCCAGCTGGGTGGTGAACCCGCGAAGGGGGTGGCGGAAGACTTTTTGAAGAAGAACGGGTTCTTGAAGTAATCAGGCGGGGATCGCGACACGCGTGCGAGTTGGAGAGGTGCGGTCGGCGGAGCTGCCAATCTCCCCCCTTGCGGGGGAGATGTCCGGTAGGACAGAGGGGGGTGCTGTCCCGCCGACTTCTCAGCCGATTGTAGCTTCGCCATCCAACAATCTTCGCTTCTCGCAAGCCCTTGCCCGGAAGGTAGCGATCCTTCCCACCCCCCTCTGGCCTGCCGGCCATCTCGCCCGCAAGGGGGGAGATCGGATGTCGCGCAGGGTTTCGCCAATCTCCAAGGTTGCGGGATTTACCACGTCCGCGAGGCTCTCTGTCGCTGCTCCGGAGAGGTCTCGATGACCCTCCGCTTCGACAAGCTCGGCGTGGTTATTGCCGCCATCGATGCCTATGCCGCCTTTGCGGCACCCTTCGCCACCTTCCGCGCCAACCGCATCGTGCCCGGACAGGCGCGCCCGATCCTCGAGGCGCTGCCTGCGGCGCTAGGCGCCCTGCTGCTGGCGATATTGATTGCCGGCGGCATCGTCGCGCTTCTGCGAACACCGCTCATCCTCAGGCTGGCCGCCAGCGTCTTTGCGCTTGTCGCTCTCGCCATCCTGATCGGCATTGCCGGCACCTTCCTGACGCCCGCCGGCAACACTTTTGCCCGCGTCGCGCCGGCCTCGGGATTCTGGCTGCTGATCTTTGCCTTCACGTTGCTTCTGGCCGATGTTCTGACCAGGCTTGACCTCTCGCCCTTGGCGCGTGTCGGCGTTCTTGCCGTCGCCGCGCTCGCCATCGGCGCGCTGCTTGCCTCGGGAAGCTGGGACAGCCTTTCCATCCTCAAGGAATATGCCAGTCGCGCGGACAGTTTCTGGGCGGAAGGCTCCAAGCACATCACGCTGGCGCTCGGCTCGCTGGCAGTTGCGGTGGTCGCCGGAATTCCGCTGGGCATCCTCTGCCACCGCGTCGAGCCGCTGCGGGCAGGGGTGCTGAATGTCCTCAACATCATCCAGACCATTCCGTCGATCGCGCTGTTCGGCCTGCTGATCGCACCGCTCGGCTGGGTCGCCGCGCATGTGCCGGGCGCGGCGGCTATCGGCATCAGGGGCATCGGCACCGCGCCGGCCTTCGTCGCGCTGTTTCTCTATTCGCTGTTGCCGGTGGTGGCGAACACCGTGGTCGGCCTGGCTGGCGTGCCACGCGCCGCCAACGATGCAGCGCGCGGCATGGGCATGACCGACCGCCAGCGCCTGTTCGATGTCGAGTTCCCGCTTGCCTTTCCCGTGATCCTTACCGGCATCCGCATCGTGCTGGTGCAGAATATCGGGCTCGCCACCATCGCGGCGCTGATCGGCGGCGGCGGCTTCGGCGTCTTCGTCTTCCAGGGCGTCGGCCAGACGGCGATGGACCTCGTGCTTCTCGGCGCGCTGCCTACCGTGGCGCTGGCCTTCGCCGCGGCCATCATCCTCGATGCGGTCATCGAAATGACCTCCACCAAGCGCAGGGCGGAACCCGCATGATCGAGATCGAAAGCATCACCAAGCGCTATAACGGAACGCCCGTTGTCGACGACGTCTCGATGGTCATCGAGCCGCGCACTGTTTGCGTCATCGTCGGCACCTCCGGCTCCGGCAAGACGACGCTGCTCAGGATGATCAACCGGCTGGTCGAGCCGACTTCGGGCATCATCAAGATCGACGGCGCCGACAATCGCTCGCTGCCCGGATACGAGCTGCGCCGCAGCATCGGCTACGCCATCCAGGGCCATGGGTTGTTCCCGCATCGCACGGTGGCGCAGAACATCGCCACCGTGCCGCTGCTGCTCGGCTGGGACAACGATCGCATCAAGGCTCGCGTCGAGGAATTGATGACGCTCTACCTGCTCGATCCTCAAGCCTATGGTCCGCGCTATCCGCATGAACTCTCCGGGGGCCAGCAGCAGCGCGTCGGCGTCGCCCGCGCGCTCGCCGCGGAACCCAATGTGCTTCTGATGGACGAGCCCTTCGGCGCGCTCGATCCGATCATCCGCACCAAGGCGCAGGAGGATCTGCTGGCGATCCAGAAGCGCTTCGGCACCACCGTCATCCTCGTCACCCACGACATGGAGGAGGCGATCCATATGGGCGACAGGATCGCCGTCATGGATGCCGGCAAGGTGCTGCAATACGCCAAGCCGGCGGAGATCCTGGCGAGGCCGGCAAATGGCTTCGTCGAGACCCTGGTCGGTTCCAGCGAGCGGCCGTTCCGGCTCCTGTCGCTCGGCCGCGCGCGCGATGCCGTGGAGCCCGGTGGTGCCGAAGGCGAGGCGATCCCCGGTGAGGCCAGCCAGCGCGATGCATTGGCCGAGCTTCTATGGACTGGTCGTCCGGCGCTGCCGGTGAAGGATGGCAACGGCAAGCTCATCGGCCGCATCACCGTGGAAGGGCTGGTGAAGCGGGCGAGGCCGGCATGAAGGCTTGGCTGCCTGCGCTATTGAGGCTGGCGCTTCTGGTGCTGCTGGTGGCTTTCATCGCCAGCCCGGTCTCGTTCGAGCCGCTGCTGAAGCCCCTGACCGAGAACGGCGCGCCGGCGATCTACAACCAGGGCAGCCTGCTGACGCTGACATTGCTGCATCTGAGGACGGTGCTCGTCGCCACGGTTGCCGCGACGATCGTCGCCGTCGCGCTCGCCATCCTGGTCACCCGCCCGGCCGGCGCCGAGTTCCTGCCGCTGTCGCGCAGCCTGGTCAATATCGGCCAGACTTTTCCGCCGGTCGCGGTACTGGCGCTGGCCGTGCCGGCGGTGGGATTTGGCGAGAAACCGACGCTGATCGCGCTCTTCCTCTACGGGCTGCTGCCGATCTTCGAGAACGCGCTGACCGCGCTCACCACGCTGCCAGGCAATGTCATGGAAGCGGCGCGCGGCGCAGGCATGACCGGCTGGCAAAGGCTGATGAAGGTCGAATTGCCGCTGAGCGCCCCCGTGATCCTCGGCGGCATCCGGCTTTCCGTGGTCATCAGTCTCGCCACTGCCACCATCGGCTCGACCGTGGCGGCCAAGACGCTGGGCGAGGTGATCATCGCCGGCCTGATCTCGAACAACCTTGCCTTCGTGCTGCAGGGCGGCCTGATCGTCGCGGCGCTCGCGGTGCTGATCTATGACGGCCTGTCGGCGATCGAGCGCTACGCCGCGCGTCGCATGGGGCGGGAAGCAGAGTAGCCGATTTTCAGATTTGATCCTCGCCGATCTCCGCCATTGTCAACAGATGCCCACCGGATGATCTACGCGCCGTCATTTCAATCGATCTAAGAGCACGATGGCGCCCGCTGGTGAGTCGCCGTCTTCGTCTTTCGGGTGAAAGCAGGGCAAAAACCGAACAATATCTTGACGTTCCAAACCCTGTTTCGCATACACGCCAGCGAAGGTGGCGGATTCCGCTTGGCGGCAATGCGTCTCCCGTCTCAACGGCCCAGGGAGGGGTTCTTCTGGGCCAACAATCGAGGAAAATCCGGCAATGACCATCATTACCGCCGTCATCGCCTGCGGCTTGCTGTCAGTTCTGTACGCCATCTGGGCGACACGTTCGGTCCTTGCGTCCGATCAGGGCAATCAGCGCATGCAGGAAATCTCCGCCGCCATTCGCGAAGGCGCCCAGGCATATCTGGCGCGCCAATACACGACCATCGCCGTCGTCGGCATCGTCGTGCTTCTGCTCGCCTGGTGGCTGCTCTCCATCACTTCCGCGATCGGCTTCCTGATCGGACGCAAGGACCGAACGTGTCGCCCAGATGGCGTACAGAACTGACAGCAAGCCGCAGGC
>NZ_RZSC01000261.1:0-7635 GCF_003998155.1 Mesorhizobium sp. M1E.F.Ca.ET.063.01.1.1 | reverse complement strand
AACAGTCCGACCGCGCAAGTCGAGAGCGCCAACGCGGCCGCGCGTGTCCAGCCGCGGCGCGAGGGCTATTACAACGCCATCCAGATCTACCCCTGGAGCGAAGGCGCGCTCTACCAAGTCTATGCCGCGCCCGGCCAGATCACGGATATTGCGCTCGAGCCGGGCGAGAGCTTGACCGGCACCGGCCCGATCGCGGCGGGCGACACCGCTCGCTGGATCATCGGCGATACCGAAAGCGGTTCAGGCGCCACCCGGCGCATCCATGTGCTGGTCAAGCCCTCGCGCGCTGACATCACCACCAATCTCGTCATCACGACCGACCGCCGCAGCTACATGATCGAATTGCGGGCAGGTGAGAAGCCCTACATGCCGGCCGTAGCATGGGCATATCCGGTCCAGCCCGGCGGACGGCGACAAGCCGTTCCTGGGACACCGATGGTCCCGGACGTCGCCTCGCGCAACTACCGCTATGGTCTCGCTGGTGACACTCCGCCCTGGAAGCCAGTCGCCGTCTATGACGATGGCCGACGCGTCTATGTCGAGTTTCCACGCGGAATCGTGCAGGGCGAGATGCCGCCGATCTTCGTGATTGGTTCAGACGGTGAAGCCGAGATCGCCAACGGCCGGACCTATCAAAACATCTTGATCGTCGACCGCCTCTTTGGCGCGGCCGAACTGCGTCTCGGCAGCGGCAAACGACAACAGACCGTCAGGATCGTCCGCACCGATGGGACGCGGACGAGCCGACCGTCATGGATGCCAGGCTTGAGTCCAGCGTCGAAACTCACGAACGCACCAAGGCAAAGGGGAGGGGGCAGCCATGACCGAGAACGATACCGCCGCTGCTCCGATGCGACTTCGCGCCGAGCCGCCGCGAGTGACCCGCCTGTCGCGCAAGGTCCTTGCCGGCATCGGCTTCGTTGCGTCGCTCGGTGTTGGCGCAGCGCTGATCTATGCGCTTCAGACACGCGATACAGATACACGTAGCGAGGAACTTTATTCGACCTCCAATCGGCAGCCTGCCGATGGCCTTGCTAGCCTGCCACGCGATTATACGGGCCCAGTCCTCGGGCTGCCGTTGCCTGGCGACCTCGGCCGGCCGATGCTCGATGCCCAGAACAAAGGGCAGCCCGTTGTGCCGCCGACGATCGTGACAGCGACTGTCGACGAGGCTGAGCAGCGCCGACGCGCAGAGGAGGAGGCGGCCCGGACGTCGCGGGTCTTCTTCCAGATAGGGGCCATGACCGGAGCTGCGGCCGAACCGTCAGGCAACTTGCCAACACCGGTTTCCGGTCCGGACGCGACTGGCCAGACAGCGCAGGATCGCCAGGTGGCATTCCTGAACGCCGCCGTCGAGCGGCGCACCGTGGCGCCAGACCGTGTCGTGCCCCCGGCATCGCCCTATGTCCTTCAGGCCGGAGCCGTCATCCCCGCCGCGCTAATAACCGGTATCCGTTCCGATCTTCCTGGCCAGGTCACCGCCCAGGTGACGGAGAATGTCTACGACACTCCCACCGGTCGGTCGCTTCTGATCCCGCAAGGCACCCGCGTCATTGGCCAGTACGACAATGGGGTCGGTTTCGGGCAACGTCGCGTGCTGCTTGTCTGGAACAGGCTTATCTTCCCGAACGGCCGCTCGATTGTTTTGGAGCGGCAGCCCGGCGCCGACGCACAGGGCTATGCCGGGCTCGAGGATGGTGTCGACTATCATTGGGGTGAATTGTTCAAGGCGGCCGCGCTTTCCACCATACTCAGTGTCGGGGCCGAGGCTGGCTCGTCCGGCCAGGAAAGCGACATCTTACGGGCCCTGCGCAGCGGCGCTTCCGACAGTGTTAGCCAGGTCGGTCAGCAGATCGTCCAGCGTCAGCTCGAAATAGCGCCGACGCTGACGATACGCCCGGGCTTTCCGGTGCGCGTCCTGGTCACGCGCGATCTCATGCTCGAACCCTATGGAGGATGAAAATGGCCAAGCTGAAGCTCGCGCCGATTGCCGACGACAAGCCTGTCAAAGTCACCGTGGAACTGCCAGCACCGCTGCATCGCGATCTCACCAGATATGCCGAGATCCTTGGACGCGAAGCAGGGCAGCCGTCTGCCGATCCCGTGCGCCTGATCGTGCCGATGCTCGAGCGCTTCATAGCGACGGATCGCGGCTTTGCAAAAGCGAGGCATGAGCGAAAGGCTTAGCGTCGGATCGCTAGTGCAGGCCGAATCATATCGGGAGCTATATCGTTTGCCGAGAGACAGTCCGCGAAGGCCGATCGGATCGCGTCGAGAGAGATCTCAAGGGTGCTGGAAAACGGCCTGCCTCTCTGCCAGATGGCCACGTAGTGATAGAGCGCGGATGGGTCGACCGGTCTTGCTTCCAACTCGAACGCTGAATACTCGCGCGCTATGATCTCGTTGGTGATCGATACGCCAAGGCCGGCCGAAACGAATCCAACTTCGTAACCGTTGGAGTCATATTCCACCAGTATGTCCGGCTCGACGCCGGCGAAGCGCAAGGCGTTGAAGTTCATCTGGTGGGAAGCGAATTCGGGGTCGATATCAACGATCGTTTCGCCTGCCAGGTCGTTCGCTTCGACACAAGCCTGCTTTGAGAAGCGGTGCTTTGGATGAAAGATGCATACGTTACGCGCCGAGCCGAGCGGCGCCCATTCGAACAGGCAAGGATCCAAAGGCAGCCGAGAGATGCCAAGGTCCGCTCGACCGGACAGGATGTGCTCGCCCACCTGGTGATAGTTTCCTGAAATTGATCGGACGCTCGAACCGGTCTTCGAATGGATTGTCGCGACGACCTTCGGCAAGGTCACGAAACCGAAGACCGCGGGTGCGGCAATCGCGATTTGTTGCCTCTCTTCGTTCTTCATCGCGAAGATCGACGCTTCCAGGCGATCGAGGGACGTCAGCGCAAGGTCGACGTTGCGCAGGAGTTCCCACGCCTCTCGTGAAGGAAGGATGCGGTTGGTGGATCTCTCAAACAGCGTGATGCCGAGGAGCGCCTCAAGCTGTTTGATGTGTTGGCTCACCGCAGGCTGACTAATCCCGAGCGCGATAGCTGCTTGCCTCGTTGATCCGGCCCGCAGCACCTCTCGAAAGACCTGCAATTGACGGAGCTTCAGGCCGCTCTGCAGCAACTCCATCCTTTGCAGTCCTTTCTTGAAGCGCCTTCATCGACCCCGAAGTGATCGAAGAAGCAGTGGCTCTTAAACAACGCGGCGCAATCTTTGAGGAGATACGCCGCCCGAGCCTTATTCCTGCCAAGACGATGCACATGTTCCTCAGTTGAGCCGTTTACATATTATAGTTGATAAACTCAGAGTATGTAAGTCGCGATCTTCCAGCGCATGGATATGCGCAAATTGGTCGGCCGGAACTTCGCCCGCCTGCGTCGTGAGAAGGGCCTGACCCAAGAGGAAGTCGAGGCGCGTTCCGGCTTCAGTCAGCAATATCTCAGTGGCTTGGAACGCGGCCGGAGGAACCCGACCGTGATCACGCTCTATGAACTGGCTCAAGCCCTTGGTGTCGACCACGTCGAATTGGTCAGGCCTGACGATCATTGATCCAAACTGCCGCGACGACCACGTCTCGGTCGAAACTGCCCAAGGTGAACCAAACGGGGTACGGCTCAGGAAAGCGGGCATCTATAACCATTCGTTATAGCAAAAATTTTGAAAATAATAGATTGAGTGAAAAGAAGCAGTCATTAGACTGAGAAAATCTGCAAAGTTATTGCAGGTCATGGCATAGATTAATTTCGCAATAGCGGTGATGAATCGAAGGTAGCGCGCTGGGAATGCCCTGTACGTTGCGAAGCTCCGAACCGATGGATGATTCCGATGGGCGGTTTTACTGCTCAGTTTGCTGCCGCCTTCATGGTTACGGTCAGCCTGGGTCTTGTTAGCGGGCTGCTCGGCACGGCAATTGGGCTCCTGTTGGCCATGTCGAAGAGCTCTCCGGCCTCCCGTTTCAAAGCTGCGGTGACGGCTTACACGACAGTCGTTCGCGGTGTTCCAGAACTCCTCATCATCCTGCTCATCTACTTCGGAGGAACCATCTTCGCGAGCAAGGTCGCTGGCAGGTATGTGGAAGTGAATGCTTTTACCGCTGGGGTCATCGCGCTCACGGTCGTCTTCTCCGGTTATGCCACTGAAGTTTTTCGCGGGGCGATTGCGGCGGTTCCAGCGGGTCAAACCGAGGCCGCGAAGTCGCTTGGGTTGAACGCCTGGCAGCGCTGGGCATTTGTCATTGGACCGCAGATGCTTCGGCTGGCATTGCCGGCCTACGGCAATCTTTGGATATCGCTCTTCAAGGATACCGCGCTGGTTTCGATCGTCGGCCTGACCGACATCATGCGTGTTGCCTTTGTCGGCGCCGGATCGCTGCGCGCGCCGTTGACCTTCTATCTAGCGGCTTCCGCCCTCTATCTCTCGCTGACGACAATCACACTGCTGTCGATCCGGTTGGCGGAGCGGCGCTATCCGACTCTCGGCCGATAGTGGAGCGCGCGGCGATGAACCTTGGCTTGATGTTCGACGCCATGATGGTCCTGCCGTCAGGCATTGGCCTTACCTTGGCCCTGACAGTCCTATCGCTGGCGGCGGGATTTCTGCTGTCGGTGCCGCTGGCCTTTGTCCGCGCGTTTGGCCGTCCAAGCCTGTCCGCAGCGGTGCTGGTCTTCACCTATGTCATTCGCGGAACGCCCATGCTCGTGCAACTCTTCCTGCTCTACTACGGTCTGGGCCAGATCGAAGCAGTGAGAGCCAGCGTCTTTTGGGTGGTCTTGCGAGATCCGTTCTGGTGCGCCTTGCTTGCTTTTTCTCTGAACAGTGCAGCACACACGACCGAAATTCTGTGCCGGGGCCTCCAGTCCGTGCCGAAGGGCGTCGTGGAGGCTGCCGTAGCGCTTGGCCTGAAACGCATCCAGATCGCTCGCCTTGTCACTTTCCCGATCGCTTTCAGGATATCGCTCCCGGCCTACGGAAACGAGGTGGTGGGGATGATCAAGGGCTCGTCCCTGGCGAGCACCGTAACGCTGCTCGAGATAACCGGCATGGCCCGACAACTAGTGTCGTCCACGTTCGCACCCTACGAGGTTTTTATTGTTGCTGGAGCGATCTATCTGGCGCTCACGACACTCGCTGTGAAAGCGACCCAGTTCCTGGAACGTCGGCTTTCCTCCGGCGACCATTCGAAGCAACGACGCAAGGCGCGGTTCCGACCGGCCTTGCCTAGACACCGGATCACCACGCCAGTGCCGTGACGCCGCAGCTTTGCGGCTGCCTTCCCACCGACTTCAACAAAAGAGGTGCCTTATGCGCATTCGCTTAGCTATTGCCGTTTCTATCGCCTGCTTGATTGCAGCATTCCCGGCCCAGGCCGAAACCAAGAAAACAATATCGATCGCCACCGAAGGTGCGTCGCCGCCATGGGATGGGACCGATGCGAACGGAAATCTCTATGGTTTCGATGTCGATGTCGGTCTCGAGCTGTGCAATCGCATGAAGATCAAATGCAGTTTTGTGGCGCAAGATTGGGACGGGATCATTCCAGCACTGCTCGTCGGCAAGTACGACGTTATCATGTCCGGCATGGCGATCACGGACAAGCGAAAGCAGCAGATCGCGTTCTCCAGCCCCTATGCCAGCGGCTTCAACCAATTTGTCGTGCGCAAGGAGCTTGGGCTCGACGCCGGCGACACCAAGGAAAAAGTCAACCTGTCGACCGTCGGGGACAAGGAGAAGGCAAGCATCGAGCGCATCAGATCGACCCTCAGCGGGAGAGCTATCGGTGTCCTTCGTTCATCGAATTCGGAGGCAGTCGTGAAGCAACTCCTCGGCGATGTCGTGACCATTCGCAGTTATGACAGCCTGGACAATCTGAAGCTCGATCTTGCTGCGGGACGCATCGATGGCGGCCTTGCCGACTATTTCACGTGGCGCGACTTCCTCGAAACCCCTGACGGCTCTGGTGCCGTCTTTTTCGGTCCGGAACTGAAGGGCGGTCTTTGGGGACCGGGCGTGGGCGCCGGGATGCGCAAGGACGATGCCGAGTTGCTCAACAAGTTCAACGCGGCGATCGACACGGCAACCAAGGACGGAACGATCAAAGCGCTGAGCCTGAAGTGGTTTAAGGCGGATATCGCTCCAGCTTTATAGGAATAGCCGATATCGAGCTGCGACTTCGACATGCGCCGGACGCGTGCGTCCCACCCTCACACCACAGAGCGAGTTTCATGAAAGACTCTTTTTGCGCGGTCGTAACCGGCCAGTCATTGATCACGCACGACATCCGTCATGTTCAAGCCCCGCTCTTCGCTGAGGTTGAACGCTTTCTGCAGCAAGGTGACGTTATCTTCACCAATTTCGAATCGACGATCCTCGGCCAATATGGCGGTTGGCCGACCAAGGGCAAATACTTTGGCTACTCCAAGCCCGAGGTGCTGGACGCCTTGCAAGACATCGGCTTCAACGCGCTTGCCTTGGCAAACAACCACGCGTTCGATCTCGGCCCTTGTGGCATCCAGTCTACACTAGACGAAGTAGAGGTGCGCGGCTTCTTGCATGCCGGGATCGGGATCGACGAGACCGATGCCGCGAAACTCGGCCGGCGCCATCTGGGCTATCGTCACGTCTCTCTGCTTGCGGTCGATGCCGGTCCTGGCCCGGCCAATATGTATGCCGAAAACCACAATACTGTCCGTCCGGCTCGCCCTGGCGTCAACCGGCTCAAGACCGTTCGGAGGATCGGAGTGCCGGACGGCCATTTCAGGAGACTTGCAAGACTTGGCGGCCACCTACAAAGCTCGGACCTTGAACTGACCAATTATGCGCAACCGGAGGATCCGCCGGACGTGGCGAGCGCAAATGAGATCAATTTCTACGGCACAGTTTTCACCCAGGCAGTTGATTTCGGTCGTATGATCGAGATCGATCCGAAAAGCGCGGAAACGCATTTGTCCGCCATCCGGCGGGCAGCCTCGCAAGGCGACTTCGTCATCGCTTATCTGCATCACCACCATTGGGAGCCGGATTGGCAGGCCGTGCCGCGTTGGGTGCAGACCTTTGCCCGGATGTGCGTCGACGCCGGCGCAGATCTCCTCGTCAGCCACGGCGCTCCCGTGCTTCAGGCACTGGAAATCTACAACGGCTCGCCAATCTTTTATGGGCTCGGGAATTTTCTCTTCCACGTGCCTCCAGACGAGAACGAATGGGATCCGCCAGAAGTCTGGCAAAGCATTGTCGCTGCATGCCGCTACGATGCGAGCGGAAACCTCGAACGAATAGACCTTTTGCCCGTCGTCCTCGGCGAGGAAGATCGCCTGTCCAAATCTACCACGCACAGATTGGTTCCCGTCCCAGCCGCCGGACACGTGGCACGGGATATTCTCGAGGGGTTCGCAAGCCGCTCGCGGGCCTTCGGAACCGGGATCGCCATTTCCGGATTCTCCGGCAGCGTCATTGTGCCGCCTGCGCGCAGATTCGGCTGACGATCGACACAAAACCCAGAGCCGACTGCGACGGTTTTCTATGCGAGAATGACCGGGTGGAGCACTGAAAGCATTGTTTAAAGCGAAACGCTCAAACCGTTTCCAGGCAGCGCCAACGATCGGGCGTCAGCCTCACCCCGCCGATC
>NZ_RZSC01000260.1:0-7637 GCF_003998155.1 Mesorhizobium sp. M1E.F.Ca.ET.063.01.1.1 | reverse complement strand
CTGCTCGGCGTCCACGGCATCTACATCCAGCCGATCAACTATCCGACGGTGCCGCGCGGCACCGAGCGGCTGCGCATCACGCCGACACCCTTCCATTCCGACGCGCTGATCGCCGAATTGCAGGACGTGCTGGTCGAGACCTGGGATGCGCTCGGCATTCCCTATGCCACCTCAGGCCGTCCCGTCCTCGCCAAGAGCGACCGCATCGTTCCGTTGCTGGTGAACCAATCAGGCGGGTAGGCCAATAAAGGCGCGGAACCCATCGTCGCCGAGCACTCCCTCTTAGCCGAGGGTGGGTTTGCGATAGCCCGATGGGCCGCGAAGGCGCCGCCGACATAGCCGAAGCTACTGTCAGCAGCGCAAGGGGTTAACCGCGATGTCACTTGGAGCGGTCGCAGCTCGGCTTCCGACCGGATTACGGCAAGCGTCGCCGGCGACTCGCCGCGCGTCAGTCGCGCGATAGGGACAGCCCGGCGAGAAGCGAAGCGTACGCGGCAAGCCTGCGGGATGCGAACTCCGTGAAGAGCCGCACGCGCTTCGTCTTGCGTGCCTCCCCCTGTGTGAGAAGCCAGAGCGTTCCGTACATGTGCAGGTTGGTACCCGGCACCCTCGCCAGCAGGGGGTCGGCATCTCCCACGAAGCACGGCAGCGTCGTCATCCCGAGCCCCTGCCGCACCGCGACCATCTGCGCCTCGGCATCCGTGACCCTGAACGGAACCTCGGCGGTGCGAACCTCACCCTCGTGGGCCCAGTCCGGGATTCCATGAATGCTTATGACGATCCAGCGGATGGGATCAGGCGCGCCCGCACGCCACGCGGCCAGTCGATCGCGGGACATGTAGATACCGCCGAATACATCCGGTCCCTTCAGACCGTGAAGATTGAGCGGCAGGGTTTTGCGGTCGTAGACGACGCGAATCGCGACGTCGGCCTCTCGGTTGGTCAGATTTGCCAGCTCGCCGGACGACAAGATTTCCATCTCGATGTCCGGATAAAGACGCGCGAAATCGGAGAAGTCCGGCATGAGCAGGTGGGTCGCCAGCGGCGGTGCCAGTGTCACCCGCAGACGCCCGCGCACGCTCTGGTCGCGGCCAAAGACGCGCGTCTCCAGCTGGTGCGACGACGCTTCCATCTGGTCGGCGAGCTCGA
Organism: Mesorhizobium sp. M1E.F.Ca.ET.063.01.1.1; assembly: GCF_003998155.1. Lineage (NCBI taxonomy): Bacteria > Pseudomonadati > Pseudomonadota > Alphaproteobacteria > Hyphomicrobiales > Phyllobacteriaceae > Mesorhizobium > Mesorhizobium sp. M1E.F.Ca.ET.063.01.1.1. The sequence goes on along the minus strand of NZ_RZSC01000260.1, from coordinate 6,488 downwards.
GGACCTCCTCCCCCGCAGCCGTCAGGCGGTAGCCCGAAGGCAGCTTCTCGAACATGTGCGCCCCGAGCTGTTCCTCCAGTTGGGCGATGCGTCGCAGCACGGTCGAGTGGTTCACCCCGAGGCGCTCGGCGGCAGCCCGCACCGAGCCTGCACGTGCGACGGCAAGAAAGTAGCGAACGTCGTCCCAGTCGATCATGGTGCAATCCCGCACCGCCGGGTGCGTCTTCCAAAGCCCGTATTTAATACATCGAACAGCAGTACGGGGTGTTATCATAGCCTATGTCGACGGGCGCGGCCCAATTCCGAACGGCGGACACCGATCGTCGCGGCTGGCGTCAGTCGTCCAGCCGGATCGATTCCGCACCACCGATGTGCGCGCTTCCGCACTCAACAACTGATGCCGGCGGACCCATTTCGAGGTTCTCGGAGGCAAATGCTGTCCCGACGCCACGAAAGGAGAAGTCATGGGAAAGCTTGAGGGTAAGGTTGCAGTCATCACGGGTGGATCGAGCGGCATGGCGCTGGCGAGCGCCAAGCGGTTCGTTGAAGAAGGCGCCTATGTTTTCATCACGGGCCGGAGACAGGAGGCGCTGGACGAGGCCGTCAGGCTGATCGGCCGGAACGTGACCGGCGTGCGCAGCGACGCGTCCAATCTCGACGACCTCGACCGCCTGTTCGACACAGTCAAGCGGGAAAAGGGCAAGATCGACGTGCTGTACGCCAGCGCCGGCACGGGCGAAGCCGTCCCGCTGGGCGAGATTACCGAGCAGTATTTCGATGCGACCTTCGGCCTGAATACGCGCGGTACGCTGTTCACGGTGCAAAAGGCATTGCCGCTGTTCAACGATGGCGGATCGATCTTCATGACCGGATCAGTTGCTTCGGTGAAGGGTTTTCCTGGTTACAGCGTGTATGCGGCGAGCAAGGCGGCGTTGCACGCATTCGCACGCGGGTGGCTAAACGAGCTGAAGGACAGGAACATCCGGGTGAACGTGCTGCACCCGGGGCCGATCGCCACGCCGATGCAGGACCAAGTTCTCACCGAGGAGGCGAAGCGGATGTTCGAATCCCTGATTCCGCGGGGAAAGATGGGGCGTCCTGAGGAAATTGCGGCGGCCGCGGTGTTTCTTGCTTCCGACGATTCCAGCTTCGTGAATGGGGTGGAGCTGTCAGTCGACGGCGGCTTCTCGGCCATCTGAAAGGTGGGGGAATCAACATCAACACGGATCGGAGAAGTATTATGAGCTACGCAATCGTAGGATTCGGCAAGGTAGGTCAGGCTCTCGCCCACGCCTTCGCCCGTAAAAACATCGACGTGACCGTCGCTAGCCGCCGGCCGCCCGAGGCGCTGGCGCCACAGGCTCGGGCGATTGGACCCACGGTCGTGGCCAAGTCGTTGCGCGAAGCACTCGAGGCCGACACAATCATCCTGGCGGTCCCGTTCGGGGAGCATCGCGAGGTTGCGAAGGCCCTGCCGAGTTGGAAAGGCAAGACGGTCATCGACGCGATGAACGCGTTGGTTCCCCTTGAGGAACTGGACGGCCTCCCGTCCTCCGCCTTCGTCGCGAAGTCGTTCACCGGCGCCAAGCTCGTGAAAGGCTTCAATCACCTGGTTGCGGCGACCCTGGCCGCCGATCCGATCGTCGAGGGCGGCCACCGGGTCGTCTTTCTGTCAAGCGACGACGAGGACGCGACCGCTCCCGTGGCGGATTTGGCCAAACAACTCGGGTTCGCACCCGTCAAGCTGGGAAAGCTCAACGAGGGTGGCGCGCTGGTGCACGCGCGCGACCGCACTTGGGGCCGGCTCATCTTCCAGGATTTGTTCAAGAAGGAGCAGTGATCGATGTACGATCACGTGATCTGGCCCGAGAAGTACGATCCCGAGACCTCGGCCATCTACGCGCTCAACGACATCGACGTGAACGCGCCCCCCGAAGTGGTCTGGAAGCTGCTTGTCGAGGCCGAGAACTGGTCCAGCTACTTTCCCGCCGAAGACCAGGTGAAGATCCTGACCGGCAAGCGGGAACTGGCACTCGGAACTCGATACAGCCGGGTGACGGTCGGGTTCCCGATGAGCCTGGTCGTGACGGAGTGCGAGCCGTTTCGCAGGCTCGCCTGGGCAACGACGGTCGATGGCGATGACACCGGCTCGAGCGCTTACCACGGCTGGGTGATCACTCCGACCGATGACGGCTGTCATGTGCTGACCGAGGAAACGCAGCAAGGTCCCTGGTTCCTTGAGGAGCTAGGCCGCAAACATCCCGGCGCGCTATACCGCTACCATCAGGACTGGGTCGAAAGCCTCGCCCGCGCAGCCGAGGCGGCCGTTGCACGGACGTATGACCGTCCCGCGGCAAACTCAGAATTAGGACACCAAGCAAGAGAGACTCACGATGAACATCAATCTTAGTGGCCGTAAGGCGATCGTGACCGGGTCGACCGCCGGCATCGGTCGCGCCACCGCCGAAGGGCTGGCACGCGCCGGCGCCTCGGTCGTGATCAATGGTCGCGGGAATGCCCGTGTCAACGAGGCGGTGCGGCAGATGCAGCAGGCCTTTCCCGGAAACAATATTTCGGGCATCGCCGCGGACCTGGCGAGCCCAGAGGGTAGCGAGGCCTTGATCGCGCAGGTGCCGGATGCCGATATCCTCGTAAACAACGCGGGTACGGCTTACATCCGGGACTACAACGGCATCGAGGACATCGCGAAGATCCCCGACGAGGACTGGCTTGGCCTGTTCCAACTGAATGTGATGAGCGGGGTACGCCTGTCGCGCCATTACCTGCCGCGCATGGCGGGCAGGGGCTGGGGACGGGTTGTGTTTGTCAGCAGCGAGTCCGCGGTCAACATTCCCAAGGAGATGATCGACTACGGCGTCTCCAAGACCGCGCAGCTTGCGGTTTCGCGCGGCCTGGCCGAAGCGGTGGCGGGCACGGGCGTTACCGTCAACGCGGTCCTGCCCGGCCCGACGCGGTCCGAGATTCTGGGCAACTTCATGGCGAAGCAGGCGGAGGCGAACGGAACCACCCGGGAGGAAGCCGAGCAAGATTTCCTAAAGGCGATGCGTTCGACCACCCTCATTCAGCGCTTCGCGACGACCGATGAGGTCGCCAACATGATCGTGTACGTCTGCTCGGAGCAGGCATCTGCAACCTCCGGTGCGGCGCTGCGTGTTGACGGGGGCGTGGTCCGCTTCCTTGCATGATTGAGGAGGTGCGGGCCAGATCGCTCGATTTCAATCAACTGCTGTTGGCAGCCTACTATTTGCCAGGTGCCCCCAACTATCCCCTCCTATTCCACAGTACTCCCCCGTCACTCCCACTCCATTGTTCCAAACCCAGTTAGACCATTGAACTAGCTGGGTTTTTTCTTGCCTTCGGCGGCGAAAACCGACCCTCGGGCCGCCAAAATCTTACGGTGTTGATTTGAAAGGGAAAATCGCACGAAAATTTTTTGTGCGGTTTCGGTATCTATCGAGGTCGATCGGCTCTCAGGACCCATCTTCGGCGACGCGGATCGGTCTCGCTGCGACCAAGAAAGTACCGTACGGACTCATAGCATAGTGCGATTTGCGATGCGACCCGTCGCGCATCATCCGAGCGCAATCCCTTCATCTGGCGATCAGACAACCACATCGCGTGGCCGCCCTCGGAAAGGCTCTCCCAGAAGGGCCAAGCCGATCAAGGTGACGGTCGAGCTGCCGGCGCCGCTCCACCGCGATCTCGTCGCCTACGCGGACTATCTGAACAGTCCAGTTGTCTCACCGGCAATCGGTGCAGCTTACGCAAAAGCCACCGTCACGTTCTCATGTCCACGCAGGGCGCGCTGTTCCTTGAGGGAATGACGAACGTCAGGAAGCAACCCACAGCAAAAAGGACGGTGACCACTAAAAGGGCAAGCCGCGTTCCGCCGACGATGCGGTGACTGTCCATCAGGCTGCCGAGGAGAGCGACGCCGACAACCGAGCCCACTTGCCGAAAGGAGGTCAAAGCGCCGGAGGCAATGCCAATATTGTGCTTCTGGATATTGGCGAGAGCCGCGGCGGCGACGCTCGGCTGTGAGGCTGCCTGGCAGAGGCCGAGCAAAGAGAGTCCAGTTGCAGCGATCCAATAAGGTTGATTCGGCTCGATGAAGGCAAGGATCAGCGAGCCCGGGAGCCCGCCGCTTGCCCGAACAGAAGGACCCGATGGGCGCCATAAGCGGCGATGGCGCGGCCCGCAAGCAGCGGACCAATGATCGTCGTGACAGCGAAGGGGAGAAGTGCAAGGCCCGTGGCCGTCGCCGAATAGCCGGCGCCTTCCTGAAAGAAGATCGAAAGCACGAACATCTGGCCGTAAATGCCGATGCTGAGCAGAAAGCCGACCGCTGTCGCGATCGAGAAGCGACGATCCTTGAACAACTCACGTGGAATGAAGGGAGCCGGTGCCCGGCTCTCGACCCGGATCATCATCACCAAGGCGGACCGTAGGCGCCGGGTTCGCGCCATCCTACGCGCCCGGACTGCGTCAGGCCGATGGCGAGTCCCACCAGGGCGATGGCCCCCAAGACTTGGGCCAGCACATCGAACCGCCGTTCGGCTCGTTGTGTTTCGCTTATATGGCGAAGCATCACGATGGCCAGAAGGCCAACCGGAATATTGATCAGGAAGACCAAGCGCCAACCGACGCCATCAACCAGAAAACCGCCTGCCGAGGGGCCGAGCACCGTGGCTGCGCCTGCGACCGCGGCCCAGGCGCCGAAAGCGCGGGCGCGGTCGGCGGGAAGCGGGTGAAGATGGCTCGCGAGAGTAAGCGCCGTCGGCAGCATCAAGGCCGCGCCCACACCTTGCGCGGTGCGGGCAGCGATGAGGAATATGAGTGAGGTGGCGAGGCCGCATGCCAAAGAGGCCGCCATGAATATCCACAGCCCGAGCTTGAAGACCCGTCCTGCGCCGAAACGATCGGCACTGGCTCCCGCGATCAAGAGAAGGGCGGCGAAGCTGATGTTATAGGCGTTGACGACCCATTGCAGGCCGGCGACCGATCCGCCGAACTCTGCTCCAATGCGAGGCACGGCGACATTCACGATCGTTGTGTCGAGCACGATCATGAAGACTGCGATGAGAACGGCAACAAAGGCCAGCCGGCTAGCGGCGCCGGCCGACGCCATATCATGATCTTTCATAGGGTTATCCTCGAAGAGAGATGTCTATTCTTCACCGAGATCAGCGAAGTGGCTGTCTTCGACGGCCTGCGTCTCGATTTGCTGAATGACGCGGGCACTGATGCGGCGTAGCTCGTCCTGCTGCCGCTCGGAGAGAGCATCGAGCAGATAGGCGCGCACGCTTGCCGCGTGACACTTGGCCGCCGCTTGCAGGACGCTTGCGCCTTTCCCGGTCAGTTCCACCAGAAACTCCCGCTTGTCCTTCGGGTTGGAGTGCCGGGTGAGAAGTCCGAGCTTCTCCAGCTTGCCGATCGCATGGGTGACCCGGCTCGGCGCCGACCTCGTTCCCTGGGCCACAGCGGTCATGCGCATGCGGTCTGTCGGCGATGCGCCGAGCACAAAGAGAACCTCGTAGTAGGTTCGCGGGATACCGACGTCGCGCTTCAAGTCGCAGTCGAAGTGGTTGAAGAGGTCTCTGCTCATTCGGGAGAATAGGCGGTAGGTCCGCTGCTCCTCGGAGCTCAACCAGTCGATTTTGATAGGCATTGATCCCGACCTACAATTATTCCAGCTCTGAAATAAATTATTTCAGTGCTAGAATATGTCAAGACGTCAATCCTTGGAGCGTATCCGAAGCCACCAAAGAGAAACTTCGGTGATTCGAAATCTGCTCGCTTTCAGCGACTATCGGCGTCGATCGGTCGAATTTTAATCTCCGCAGGCGATGGCCGCGATTTCATCTCAAGCCAAAAACACTGTCACTCTCTGCCGCCAGCACCGTCTCGAATTCCGGCAGACCGGGTCTCGACCAAATCTGGCTTCATCTGGGCATCAATTCCTCCCTGTAGCCGTAACCCACGCGGATAGGCAGGCAAGCTTTTGCTCTTTCCGCCATGGCCGCCCGACGGTCGCGCCCAACGCCCTCATGCGCGCTTCGACCTCTGCCGGCGCTATGTCGAGCCTCTTTGTCGCGAGGTCAGGAAGCGATTTCCCGTCCAGTTCGACAAGCTCAATACCGGCTCGCCCGATAGCAGACTGAAGCACCTCCCGAAGGGCGAGCCCTTCTGCGACCGGCGGATGATCCGGAAAGGCCAAGCTATACGCCAGAAGGTCAGTGACCCAACCGGCGCGATTTGCAAGCAGTGCCGCCACGACCGGCTCGTATCCCCGGTTCTGCAGCTTGTTGACAATATCGTTCAGCCCCTCCGCCGCAAGCTGCTCCTGTCGCTTGCAGCCCTTGGCGACGGCAGCGGCCGCGGCGGCCAAACCCCCGCCATCGGCGCTACGCACCATCTCAGCGGCAACATGATACGGCTCAAGCGAGAGGCGGTCGCCCTCGCTGGCC
>NZ_RZSC01000025.1:0-22283 GCF_003998155.1 Mesorhizobium sp. M1E.F.Ca.ET.063.01.1.1 | reverse complement strand
GTGTAGGGAATGCCCCGAGCCGCTGCCGCCGTGGCAATCGCGATATCGGCGCCGGGGCGCACCAGCGCGCAGGATCCCATCGGGCTGATCACCAGCGGCGTCGGATAGGTCTTGGACCACAATGTCGTGGTCAAATCCGGCCGGGACACGTCGGTCAAAACACGGGGCACCAGCCGGATACGCTCGAAGCCTGCGCGGTTGTCCCGCAAGGTCAGTTCCTGGCCTGCCCCGCCATCGACGAACTCGAAGATGGATTTCGGCAGCCGGCGGCGCGCCAACTGGCGAAAATCCTCCACCGATATGTTTCGATCGAGCCGCCCCATCGCGTCAAGCTGCGAGCCGGTCGCAGACGTTCCCGGTGATTTCCGCGGTCGATGACTTTCCCTTCAGATCGGCGCTGAGCCATCCACTCGCCAGGCACGCTTCCGTCACACGGCGGATTTGTTCGGCGGCCCGGCGCAGCCTTTCGTCGTCATGTCCGCGGCCGAGCCAGTCGAGCATGGCCGCCGCCGACAGGATCGTCCCGTAGGGATTTGCGATCCCCTTGCCGGCAATGTCCGGCGCGGACCCGTGCGCGGCCTGGAAGAAGCCCTTTGCGTCGCCGACCTCCGCCGAGGGTGCCATGCCCATTCCGCCGACCGTCGCCGCCGCCAGGCGAGACGCCGCCGGTGGAGGCGACATTGAGAATGGCGCCGGATTTGACGGATTTGAAATGCGGGACCACCGCGCGGGCGCCGTTGTATATCGAACGCATGTTGACGTTGGCGATGCGGTCGAACAGGCCTTCGTCCATCGTCTCCAGGGGCAAGGGCGGCTGCGCGACACCGGCATTGTTGACCAGTATGTCGAGCCCGCCGAAGGCCGAGCGGGCCAGATCGGCGGCGGCCGCAAAGCTCTCAAGCGTCGAGACGTCGCCGGTGATCGGCCGCACCTTGTCGCCGGCTTCGCGGCTGACGCGCACCGCGGCGGCTTCGTCACGGTCCATCAGCACGACCGACGCGCCCTCTGCCACGAATTTGTTGACGATGCCTTCGCCAAATCCCGATCCGCCACCGGTGACGATGGCGACTTTGCCAGCAAGTCTCATATCTGGTCCTCCGTTGCTGGAACCATCGGGGAAGACGCGCGCGTTTCACAGTCCGATTATCTGAACGCCCTTTTAGCTTTCCTTGTTTGAGGTCACCCGCACCGGGAGTAATAGTCGGCGCGAAATTGCCAGGAGGAGACGATGACGCTGAACTTCGACCCGAAGGCGAAGGCCACCACGCTCTACCATGGCGAGTTCCGGCCGATGTTCATCGGCGGCAGGTGGGTCGCGGCGCAGTCCGGCCAGGAGATGCAAGCGCTGAACCCGGCGACGGGCGAAGTGTTGGCGACGGTGCCGCGCGGCTCGGCCGCCGATATCGACGCGGCGGTAGCCGCGGCGCGCGCGGCCTTCGAAGGCCCCTGGTCCAAATTCTCGCCCTACGAACGGCAATGCGTGCTGCTCAGGATCGCCGACCTGTTCGAGAAGCATTGGGAAGAGCTTAGCGTCTCCGACACGCTCGACATGGGGCTGCCGATCACACGCACGTTGGCCAACCGGCGCCGGGTCATCGGCATGCTGCGCTTCTATGGCGGCATGGCGACCGCGCTGCATGGCGAGGCGATCGACAATTCCATTCCGGGCGAGATCGTCACCTTCACCCGGCGTGAGCCGGTCGGCGTCGTCGGCGCGATCATTCCCTGGAATGCCCCGACCGCCGCCTCGGTCTGGAAGATCGCGCCGGCTTTGGCCACAGGCTGCACCATCGTGCTGAAGCCGTCGGAGGAGGCGTCGCTGACGCCGCTGCTGATCGCGCGGCTGATGCAGGAAGCCGGCGTGCCCGACGGCGTCGTCAACGTCGTCACCGGAACCGGTGCCGAGGCCGGCGCGCGGCTCGCCGAGCATCCGGATGTCAACAAGATCGTCTTCACCGGCTCGACGCTTACTGGTCAAGCGATCGCCCGGGCGGGTGTCACCAACCTCAAGCGCGTCTCGCTCGAGCTCGGCGGCAAGTCGCCGATCATCGTCTGCCGCGACGCCGATATCGACAAGGCGGTTCCGGTCGCGGCCATGGCGGTGTTCGTGCATTCGGGCCAGATCTGCATTGCCGGCTCGCGGCTGTTCGTGGCGCGCGAGATCCACGACGAGTTCGTCCGCCGGGTCGCCGAGTTTGCCGGCAAGCTGCGCATCGGCCACGGTATCGAGGCGGAAACCGAAATCGGCCCGCTCATCAATGCAAGGCAGGCCGGCAAGGTGGAAGGCTACATCAAGGCCGGCAGCGACGAGGGCGCTGAACTGGTTGCCGGCGGATCGCGACTGACGGGCGAGCTCTATGACGGCGGCAACTTCATCGCGCCGACCGTCTTCGGCGCGGTGTCGGACAAGATGACGATCGCGCGGGAAGAGATTTTCGGGCCGGTCATTTCGGCGATGCCCTTCGACACGCTGGATGAGGTGGTCGCGCGGGCCAACGCAACGCCTTACGGTCTGGCGGCCGGTATCTTCACCACCAATCTCGGCACGGCGCACAAACTCGCGCGGCGCGTCAAGGCCGGCTCGGTCTGGGTCAACATGTACCACGCCATCGACCCGGCCGTGCCGTTCGGCGGCATGAAGATGTCCGGCTACGGCCGCGAGGGCGGCGTCGAGCATCTGCACGAATATCTGGAAACCAAGTCGGTCTGGATCCAGACTGACTAAACCGAACGCGCCGGAAACGTCAGTGGGCGAGCTCGCGCAGATTGGTGCGGATCAGGTTCATCAGCTGCTCGGAAAAAGAGTGATGCACATAGCCCCGCGCGGTGATGATGGTCGATGCCGCGGCCGACCACAATCAGACCCATGCCGACTGCCAGCGTGCCGAGGATCGAGACGTTCTTGAGGATGGCGATGATGTTCACTTGGCTCAGGAAATTGTTGAGCGTCGCCGAGAACACGATGAAGAGGACGATCGAGATCGCAACGACCACGAGTTCCTGCGACGCCTTGAAGCCAAGGCGCCTGCCGTCCGATTTGCCCGAACCAGGCATTTTCTTCCTCCCAGGCAGCCTGTGGTTGGCGCCTTCCTCAGGCAACCGGCTGCTCCGGAATCCTCCCAAGACACCCGAGCCGTTCGCCTCGTTGGGACAATTACGACTGGAGAGGCAGCGGACAATTTCGTTTTTCTGACACGCTGTGCAGTTTGCTGGCGCGCGAGGCCTATCCGGAGCCGATGTCGCGCTGCGCCTTCAGAGCCGAGAGCGGTCTGACAGCCAATATGCGTGAAGCGGTCCGCGTCATGCAGGTTGGCGAAAGAAGAGAGGTTCTTCAGTCGAAGAAGCCCGCATCCTCTTCCCTGAGATATTTCCTGGCTGCTTCGGCGTCGATATCGAGACCTAGCCCCGGCGCTTCCAGCAAGTCCACCATGCTGTCCTTAACGATCTGCGACGGCAGGCCGATGACGAGGTCCTCCCACCAGGGGTCGGAGGCGCTCGGATACTCGAAGGCGATGTAGTTGGCGGGCAAGGTGGCGCAGACATTGATAAGCGCGCCGAGGCCGAGCAGGCCGTTCGCGGTTCCGTGCGGCGCCATCAGGATCGAGTGCATGTAGGCGTGCTCGGCAACCCATTTGAGCTCGGCAATGCCGCCGACATCGGCAGGATCGGGGCCGATGACGCGCACCGCCTGAGTCTCGATCAGCTCCTTGAAATTGTGCCGCAGGTAGATCTGCTCACCGGTATGGATCGGCGTCGAGGTGGAGGTGGTCAGCTCCCGATAAGCCTGCGGATTGACCCACGGCACATAGTCGCCCGTCAGCATGTCCTCGAGCCACATCAAATTGTATTTCTCGACCGCGCGGGCGAACTTGATCGCATCGGGCAGCATCCAACCCGGGCCGCAGTCGAGCGCCAGGCTGACCTTGTCGCCCAGCACTTCCTTCATCGCGATCACACAGTCGAGCATGTGATTGAAACCGCGCTCGCTGATCACGCCCTGATCCATGGCGCCGTGATAGCCGGCCTTCTTCTGCGTCACGCCGTAGTGGAAGCCTTCTATGCTGTCCTTCATGTTGGAGTGGAACGAGATGCCTTGCTTGATCATGAAGAAGTTCTGCGGCTGCTCCATCATCCATTTGACGTCGGCGGCGTAGTCCTCCGGCCGGTCGCCCGAGCGCTTGCGGCGGATCGAGCCGTTGTAGACGCGCACCTTGTCGCGCACCTTGCCGCCAAGCAGTTTGTAGACCGGCACGCCCGCGGCCTTGCCGGCTATGTCCCACAGCGCGTGCTCGATGGCGCTTACCGCCGCGCCATAGGGCTTGAACGAGCCGCGCTGGCGGATCTTCAGCATCACCCGCTCGACGTCGGTCGGATCCTCGCCGATCAGCGCCTCGCGGAAATGCAGCACAAAGGGCTTGAGGTAGCTCTTAGTGAACTCGACTTCGCCAAGGCCATAGAGACCCTCGTCGGTCACGATGCGCACGATCGGATGCTTGCCTATGACGGCGCAGCGCAGGTCGGTGATCTTCATGGCGCAGTCCTATTTCACAGACGAGAAAGCTGTCGGCGTGAGCAGCTGGCTGTTGATATTGGCAATGATCTGCCCGTCGCGCTCAGACTCGTCCCGGGCCCTGTGCCATGCCGGATCGGTGACGAAAGCCGCCCATTTCGCCTCACGCTCGGCCAGCGATTCCCAGGCGAGGAAATAGGTGAGGCGATTGCTGTTTTCGCCGATCGCCGTGGTGAAAAACCCGGCTTGGCGGATGCCATGCCTCTCCCAGATGGCCAGCGTTTGGTCGGAAAAGCGCATGAGCAAAGCCGGCAGCCTGCCCGGCAGGCAGTCATAGATACGCAGTTCGTAGATCATGGTTTCGTCCGTTTCTTTCTTCGCCTCTCCCTTGGGAGAGGTCGACACGAATGGTCGGTCGTTGGCCCTGTGAACCTGGGGGAATGAGGGCAGAGGTCCTGGGCTAACTCCAGGTCCGGTCCCAGCTATATTCATTGTCCCAATGCTCGGTGGATTGCCATATCCCTGTGACACCGGGCTGCAGATGCTGGCTGATCACCTCGTCGACCACATCGTCTATGCCCAGCCCCGGTCTGTCCGGAACGGTGATGAAGCCGTCCTTCACAAGCGGCTTGGGAAGGCCTGTGACGATGTCGTCCCACCAGTCGACATCGGCGGAATGGTATTCGAGCGCCATGAAGTTCTCGGTCGCGGTCGCGACATGCGCCGCGGCCATCGCGGCGATCGGGCTTTCGGCCATGTGGATCGCCATCGCAACGCCGTGGTCCTGCGCCATGTCGCCGATCTTCTTGGTCTCGAGGATGCCGCCGCTGGTGAGCAGGTCCGGGTGGATTATGGAGAGGCCGCCGCTCTTCAGCAGAGGCTCGAAACCCTCCTTGAGATAGATATCCTCGCCGGTGCAGATCGGCACCGAGGTCGCTTGCTGCAATTGCCGGTACTGCTCGGTGTATTGCCAGGGAATCACGTCCTCGAGCCAAGCCGGCACGTATTTCTCGATACGGCGCGACAGGCGAATGCCGTCCTGCAGCGAGATGTGGCCGACGTGATCGATGGCTAGAGGGATCTCGAAGCCGATGACCTCGCGGACCTCGTGGATATATTGCTCGAGCAGGTCTATGCCCTTTTCGGTGAAATGCAGGCCCGTGAACGGGTGCTGCACGTTCTGCGCATCGTAGGCGAGATTGCGGGCCTTGCGCTCCTCGAGCGTGCCGCCGCGGCCGCGCGGATTGGCGCGAAACCCTTCGAGCGCGCCGGCGGGCGCTGTCACGGCGCCCGGAATGTGGGCGATCTGCATCAGACCCAGGTCCATCTTGAGGAAGGTGAAGCCGCGCTCCATGCGCGCCTTGAGGCGCTTGCCGGTTTCGGTGCCGCTCGGCTTTTCCGCATCGGTATCGCAGTAGACGCGCACGTGATCGCGAAACTTGCCGCCCAGCATCTGGTAGATGGGGACGCCATAGGCCTTGCCGGCGAGATCCCAGAGCGCAATCTCAACCGCCGACACGCCGCCGCCCTGCCGCCCATGACCGCCGAATTGCTTGATGCGGCGGAACAGGCGGTCGATATCGCAAGGATTCTCACCGAGCAGCCGGCTTTTGAGCATCAGCGCGTAGGTGGCGCTTGCGCCGTCGCGCACCTCACCAAGCCCAACAATACCCTGGTTGGTGTAAATCTTGAGCAGCGCCGAGGTGAACGGCGCGCCGACGATTTCGGCCACCCGCATGTCGGTGATGCGAAGGTCGGACGGCTTGGAGTTCGTGTTCACCCGATTGAGGGCCTCGTCGGCTCCACCCGTCTTTGGCATGACTTATCCTCGTTCTGGTAGATTGGTTCATGCCCCGCACGTGGGGCGGCGCAGAGCGCTGCTAGCCCAGCTCAATCTCGTGGGCCTGCAGGTATTCGCGGTTCATCTCGACACCGAGACCCGGTTTCGACGTCAGCTTGAGGCTGCCGTTCGAGACGTCGAGCGGGCTGTCGATGAGGTGATCGTATTTGGAGAGGTTCCACTCGGACGTTTCCAGTTTGTAGAAATTGGGAACGGTCATCATTACCTGCGCTCCAGCCACCACATTGACTGGTCCCGCGGCGTCATGCGGCGAAACCGGGACGTAGTAGGCTTCGCATAGGGCGGAAATCTTCTTGAGTTCGGTAATGCCGCCGGTCCACGTGACGTCCGGCATGATGTAGTCGGCCAGCTTGCTCTCGAGTACCGGCACGAAATCCCATTTCGTATGGCCGCGCTCGCCCCACGAGATGGCGGCGCTGACCTTCTCGCGCACCTGCTTGAGGGCGTTGAGGCTCTCGGGCGGGCAAGGCTCCTCGAACCAGTCGATCTGGCCGGCTTCCTCGAGGCTGCGGCAGAGGCGAATGGCGGTGGGGACGTCGAAGCGGCCATGCGCATCGATCAGGATATCGACATCAGGGCCTGCCGTTTCGCGGATCAGAGCCGTGAGTTCGGCCGCCTCGCGCTCATCCTTGCGTGTCATGCTGCCATCGAGGTAGCCGTCTCGCCGTTCGCGGGGCACGCCATCGACGCTGCGGCCCTGATGGGGGAAAGGATCGAACTTGAGCGCCGTGTGTCCGGACTCGACGATGTCCTGAATTTCGCGGACCACCGCCTCCTTGCTGGTGAATTTGGCCTGGTTGGGATGGGTGTAGAGCGCGATTTCATCGCGTACCGCTCCGCCCAGCAATTCGTAAATCGGCTTGCCGAGGACTTTGCCGCGGATGTCCCAGAGGGCTATGTCGATGGCGCTCACGCATTCGACGGCGGCGCCGCGACTGCCCATGTAGGTGAAGCTGCGGAAGATCTTGTGCCAGAGATGCTCGATGCGCGCCGGATCCTCACCTGCCACGGCGGCACCGATCTGCCGCAGGATCGTGCAGAGCGCGCGGTTGGCGAGCTTCGTCGTGGTGGTGATCTCTCCCCAGCCACTAACCCCCTCGTCGGTCGTCACTTCGACGAACAAGTACTCTCCCCAATAGGAGGCATCGGACTTGATCAGCCACGGCCGAACGCTCGTGATTTTCATCTTAACTACCCTATCGAATGGTCAGGTTGACGGTGTTCTGGACCGGATATCCTATCCGGCCCGCGCGGCGTTGCGCGCACGCATGTGTTCGAGGATGTGCCGGCCGGAGCCCTCGACATGGCGGGCAACGAGTTCGGCCGCCTTGTCTGCATCTCCCGCCTTTACGAGCGCGATGAGCTCGCGGTGCTCGCGAATGATCGCGGCACGTCGCGCAAGCGTGAAATCGAAACGCCGGCTCACGGCGCGCAGCACTTCCCGATGCTTCCACCAAAGCTCGGCGGCATGGCGGTTGTAGTGCCGCTGGTACATCACGGTGTGGAAGGCGGTATCGAGCTCACTGTGCCTGAATGTGTCGGCAAAGTTGTTCTCTTCGATCAGGCCCTGGATACGTTCGAGTTCGGCGATGTCCTCGACGGTGGCCATGTTCACAAACCATCGCGTCAGGGCCGGCTCGATCAGAACGCCGATCTCGTAGATATCGCGGACAAACTCCTGATCGATGGGTCGGACGCGCGCCCCGCGGTTGGGAGCAAAGATGACAAAGCCCTCGCCGCGTAACAGCTGCAGTGCCTCGCGCACGGGATTGGTCGAAGTGCCGTGACGCCGGGCGAGATCGGTGACCACAAGCCGTTCATTCGCGGCCAGCCGTCCCTCGATGATGTCTTCCCTGATCAGCTCATAAAGCGAGGCGCCCTCGCTGGAGGCCCCTATGGGGTCGATCCCCGCAGGTGGCTTGGCTTTAAAATCATTTGGTTCGGCCAAGGCCCGCTCCCCTAGGATAATACACACTCTATCCGATTATCACGCAAAGTTTCGATAAACAATGTACGATCCAGCGCGTTGACAGACAATTCACGATCTGAAAACGTACAAGGAGACCGAATGGATACACAGAGCGGTGTCCCGCGGTCGAATGAGCAAGGACCGCTTGCCCCGAAGCGAAGCGGCGTGGGAGAGAACCTGGAGGATACCTATGACGAGGATTACACTCGGCGGTGCCGTCCTGCGCGGCACTGTTTCGACTGCTTTAATGGCATCGTTGATGTCGGCGCCGGCGCTGGGCGCGCCGCCGGTCGACTTGAGCAAGTGGTCGCCGGAATATGTGCGCTCGATCGCGGGCACGCAGGATTTTGATACGGCGGGCGATTGCGCCAAGGTCACCCCGCTCGACTACAAGGGGCGACTGACTTTCTGGTATCAGGGCGTGTTCGAGGGTGACCCCGATCTTCTGCGCCAGTACTACAAGGATTTCTTCGCAAACTTCCGCAAGACCTATCCGAACATCCAGCTCGAGGACCAAGCCCTCACCTACAACGACCTGCTCGACAAGTTCCGCACGGCACTCCTGGGCAATGCCGCGCCGATGGCCGTCCGCCTGCAAATCCTGGGTGGTACCGAGTTCGCCTCGAAGGGCTATTTGCAGCCGCTCAAGCCCGAGGATGTGGGTTATTCGACCGAGGATTTCTGGCCCGGCGCCATGAAGGCCGTGACCTGGGACGGGGTGACCTACGGCATTCCGACCAATAACGAGACGATGGCGTTCATCTGGAACGCCGACATCTTCAAGCGCGCGGGCCTCGATCCGAACAAGCCTCCGGCAACCTGGGACGACGTCGTGAAGTATTCCAAGCAGATCCACGACAAGCTCGGCATTGCCGGTTATGGCCTCGTAGCCCGCAAGAACGCCGGCAACACGCCCTATCGATTCATGCCGCAGCTGTGGGCCTATGGCGGCGGCGTCTTCGACGAGGCGAAGGCGGACCCGACCTATAAGGACATCGAGCTCAACAGCCCGCAGAGTAAGGCGGCGCTGCAGGCCTCGTACGACATGTATGTTCGGGACAAGTCGGTTCCGGTTTCGGCACTCACCAACCAGCAGGCCGACAACCAGCCCCTGTTCCTGGCCGGCCAGCTCGGCATGATGATCTCCCACCCGTCCGACTATAACGTCATGCTCGACCTGCAGAAGAAGGCGACGGGCACCGACAAGGACAAGGCGCAGACGGTTATCGACAACATGCGCTACGGCCTCATTCCGACCGGTCCCGACGGTAAGCGCGCCGTCGTGTTCGGCGGCTCGAACATTCACATCCTGAAGCCCGAATATGTCGAGGGCGGCAAGGTGGACGAGCCGGCGGCAAAGGCAATCATCTGCATGTGGACGAGCCCCGAATGGTCGCTGAAGATGGCCTACGCCGGCTCGAACCCCGGTAACCTCAACGGCTTCAAGACCAAATGGATGAAGGAGCGTTTGGACAACATCAAGTTCCTCGATGTCACCACCTCGATGCTGCCATACGGCATCCCGTTCCCGGCCCTGCCGCAGTCGCCCGAGATCATGAACATCATCGTCCCGGACATGCTGCAGAATGCCCTGACCGGAGCGATGACCGTCGACCAGGCAGCGGATGATGCGGCCAAGAAGGTAAAAGACCTGATGGGCGGCGGACTCTAGCCGAAGCCTGACCTGCGATCTCACCGGCTGCGCCAATAACGCGGCCGGTTCGTTCCGAAGAACAAGGGCACGCCAAAGTGACGATCGTGAGCGGCAAGACCGAGGTTCGCCGAAGATTGCAACCTGGTTGGTCGGGCATGCTGCGAAAGATTTGGGGGCATCGCGCGGACTACGCGTACGTCGTTCCTGCGATCGCCGTGATGCTGATCGTCATCGCCTATCCGATCTATTATACGATCGAGCTGTCTTTCTTTAACACGCCGCCCGGCCTGCAGCTCCGGGACAAGATCTTCGTCGGCTTCGACAACTACACGGCCATCCTCACAAGCGAGGTGTTCTGGAGGGTCACCTGGAACACCCTTGTCTGGACACTGGCATCCACCTTCTTCTCCTTTGTCCTGGGGTTTGCCGCCGCGCTGGCGCTCCACCGCGACTTTGTCGGCCGTGGCGTCCTGCGCGCAATCCTGATCATCCCCTGGGTCATCAGCGCGGTCGCCGCCTCCTATATCTGGAAGTGGATCTACCATTCGGATTTTGGGATCATCGGCGCGATCCTGATCGAGCTAGGATTGACCGACCGGCCGCCCAATTTCATCGACAGCGTCGGCACGGTGCTGCCCTCCCTGATCGTCGTCAATATCTGGCGCGAGTTTCCGTTCGCCATGATCATGATGATGGCCGGCCTGCAGACAGTCCCCGACCAGTTGCTGCGCGCCGCAAAAGTCGACGGCGCCAATGCATGGCAGCGCTTCTGGCACGTCACCTTTCCGCATTTGAGGAACGTCTCGACGGTGACGATCCTGCTGCTGGCGGTGGCCAACTTCAATTCCTTCATCATCCCCTGGATCATGACCGGCGGCGGGCCGTCGAACGCATCGCATATCTGGATCACCCACATTTACGAACTCGCCTTCGGCCGGCAGCGCTGGGGGGTGGCATCCGCCTATTCGGTGCTTCTGTTCCTCATCCTGATGACGCTCGGCTACTTCTACGTCCGTGCGCTGAGCGGCGACGAGCGAAAGGATGGGAGCGCATGAGCACGATTGCCGAGACAGCCGCTCGAGGCCGGACCCGCCGCCGCATGCGCATCGATGGATGGCGGTGGGGCGGGCGCGTCTTCCTGGCGTTCATGCTGCTTTACACGGCGTTGCCGATGATCTGGATGCTGCTCACCTCGATCAAGTCCGGCTTTGCGGCAATGCAACTCCCGCCGCAATGGTGGCCTGACCAGCCCACCCTTGCCAGCTATCAGAAGCTGCTCGATCCGCAGAACAGCGTCGGCCAGGACTTTCTGCGCTTCTTCTGGAACAGCCTTTTCGTCTCGACCGCCACGACCATCCTTTCGGTGATCGTGGCTGTCCCTGCGGCCTACGCGTTTTCGCGCTTCACCTTCCCGGGTCGGAATTTCCTGTTCTTCGCCGTGCTGCTGCGCAACATGTTCCCGGCGGTGATCTTTCTCGTGCCGCTTTTCATCCTGATGCGCGCGATCGGGCTGGTGAACACGCATGGCTCGCTTGTTCTCACCTACCTGACCTTCGGCCTGCCGCTAGCGATCTGGCTGCTCAAGGGCTTCTACGACAACATCCCGGTGCAACTCGAGCAGGCGGCGCGCATCGACGGGGCGACGCGGCTGCAGGCCTTCATCCTGATCGTGATGCCGCTTTCGGCGCCGGGCATCATCGCAACGGCGATCTATTCCTTCATCGGCGCGTGGAACGAATACATCTACGCCTACACCTTCCTCTCCAAGAACGAACAGTTGACGCTGCCGGTCGGCATCCAGCGCTTCTTTTCGGAAAACACGACGGACTTTCCGGGCCTGATGGCCGCCAGCTTCATGATGAGCGTGCCCGTCGTGGTGCTGTTCCTCGTCCTGCAACGGTACTTCGTACGCGCCCTTACAGAAGGCGCGGTCAAGCATTAGGGAGTTGCCGATGGCCCATGTGGTCCTCAAAGATCTCGTCAAGACCTACGGCAGCTTCAAAGCCGTCAACGAAGTTTCGCTGACGGTCAATGACGGCGAGTTCGTTGCGCTCGTCGGCCCGTCAGGCTGCGGCAAGACGACCACGCTCAATCTCGTCGCGGGCCTGACCCCGATCACATCGGGCGACATCGTCATCGGCGACCGGGTGGTCAACGACCTCGACCCCAAGGACCGGGACATCGCAATGGTGTTCCAGAACTACGCGCTCTACCCGCAAAAGTCGGTCTATATGAACCTCGCGTTCCCGCTGCAGATGCGCAAGCTGCCCAAGGACGAGATCGACAAGAAGGTCAGGGAAGCGGCGCGCGTGCTCGACATGACGCAGCTGCTTGAGCGCAAGCCGCGCGAACTTTCGGGCGGGCAGCAGCAGCGCGTGGCGCTTGGCCGCGCCCTCGTCCGCGACCCGGCTGTGTTCCTGATGGACGAGCCGCTCTCCAACCTCGACGCCAAACTGCGCGTGCAGATGCGGTCCGAAATCAAGCGGTTCCATCAGGACCTGAAGGCGACGATCATCTATGTGACGCACGACCAACTTGAGGCCGTGACCATGGCAGACAGGATGGCCGTAATGAACGGCGGCTATCTGCAGCAATACGATTCGCCGGCGCAGGTTTTCGCCCATCCCGCCAACATGTTCGTCGCGAGCTTCGTGGGCAGCCCGGCAATGAGCCTTATTCCGCTGGAGGCATCGACGGCAAACGGCGATACCGTTCTGACGAGCGCGGAGGGCTGGAGCCTTGCGCTCTCGCAAACCAACGCGCGCAAGGTCCTGCGGGCGAGCACCAAGAAGATTGTGCTCGGTGCACGCCATTCGACGATCAAGTTGCACAAGAGCTCAGTCCCCGGTGCCATCCCGACCAAGGCCTATACGGTGGAGCCAACTGGAGACGTCACCTTCGTGCAGGCGTTCCTCTCCGGCGCCATCGTCAACATCAGCGTGTCACCCAACATCGCCGTCACACCCGACGAGCAGATCTGGCTCGAGTTCGACCAGGAGCGCATGCACCTGTTCGACGGCGAAACCGAAATGGCCCTCAGGGCTAACTGACGCGTGCGGAACGTGACCTGAATGACGACGAAGCTCAAGATCGCAGCGATCAAGCCCTATCCGGTGTGGGTGGGAACGCGTAACCAGATGCTCGTCAAGGTCGAGACCGACCAGGGCATCTTCGGCTGGGGCGAGAGCGGCTTGAGCGGTCGCGAAAGAGCCGTCGCCGGCGCGCTCGAGCACTATCGCAAGTTTCTCATCGGCCGCGACCCGATGCAGATCGGCCGGATCTGGCAGGAAGTTTACCGCAGCCAGTATTTCGAAGGCGGGCGCGTCCTGCAGGCGGCTATTTCGGCCATCGACATCGCCCTTCACGACATCAAGGGCAAGGCGCTGGGGGTGCCGGTCTACGAGCTGCTCGGCGGCAAGCAGCGCGACCGCATCCCCACCTTCGCCTCGACCGGAGACGAGGCCGAGGGCGATGCTGCCATCGAACGAGCTCGCGAACTCCGAGCGCAAGGATGGCAGGCGATCCGCTTCTTCCCTCTCGGCCAAAGCAGCAGGGACGTCTTCGAGCCGCGCGAGTCGATAGGCGCCACCGCGAGCATGCTGAACAAGGCACGCGAGGCGCTCGGCGACGACATCGTGCTTGGCATCGACTATCATCATCGGCTGTCGGTGGCCGAAGCGGCGAGCTTCTGCAGCAAGCTTGGCCGCGGCGTGCTTGATTTCCTCGAGGAGCCGATACGGGACGAAACGCCGGAGGCCTACGAATCCTTGCGTAGGATGACCGACATCCCCTTTGCCATCGGCGAGGAATTTGCCAGCAAGTGGCAGTTCCTGCCCTACATCGAACGCGGCATCCACCAGTTCAATCGGCTCGATGTCTGCAATGTCGGCGGGCTCACCGAGGCGATGAAAGTCGCCGGCTGGAGCGAGGCGCATTATGTGGACCTGATGCCGCACAATCCCCTCGGTCCGGTGTGCACGGCCGCGACCATGCATCTCGCCGCCGCGGTGCCCAACTTCGCCTGGCTCGAGACCAGGGCGCCGGAAAGCAAGCTGGGCTTCGACAATTCCGAATTCTTCCCCGTGCAACCACGGCTCGACGGCACCGATTATCCGGTCAGCGATTTGCCGGGGCTCGGCGTCGAGGTCAACGAAGAGGCCATCCAGGCCCAGAGTTTCCGTTTTTGGGAAGCGCCTCACCTCAGGCGCCGCGATGGTTCCGTCACGAACTGGTAGTTCAATTTCAACCGGAGGCGATAATGACGCATACTCCCGACATCACGCGGCCGCCCAAAGGCCTGATCGACGGCCTAAGGGAGATCGGCGCCGCGACTGTTGCAGGCACGCTTGGCCACATGGGCTTCCGCAACCCGCACATGGTCGGTCCGGTGGCGCAGAACCACGGCAAGTCGATCGTCGGGCCGGCGCTGACACTGCAGTTCCTGCCGCAGCGGCCGGACCTCTTCACCGAGGGGGAATATGCCGATCCGGAGACGCAACTGCACCGGCACGTGCTCTATCACGCGCAGGAGGGCGACGTGGTCGTCGTCGACGCGCGCGGCGACATGAGCTCTGGCGTCTTCGGCGATATGATGTCGACCTATTTCAAGGGCAGAGGCGGCGCGGGCATCGTCATCGATGGATGCATGCGCGACCGGCCCAATGTCGAGAAGCTCGATCTGCCCCTATGGCTGCGCGGCTGGACGCCTAACTACCATGTTCAGACCAGTATCTATCCGAACGCCGTCAACGTTCCGATTGCCTGCGGCGGCGTCACGGTGATCCCCGGCGATATCATCGTGGCCGACGACGATGGGGTGGTGGTGGTTCCAGTATCAATGGCCCCGCAGGTGATCGAAGAAGCGAAGAGTCATCACGATTGGGAGGAGTTCTCGCGAGAGAAGCTCATGCAAGGCGCGCCGTTGCAACGCTATTATCCGCTGCATGACGATGCCCGCGGGGAATATGAGGAGTGGCGCAACGCAAGACGCCGACACGGCCGGTGACGATCACGATGTTGTCCACCCTGCGGAATAGGCGACACAGCGGAGGCAGTTGCTCACCGGCTACTTCCCTCTGATGGGGCCGCAACAGCTCACCGTAAGTCAACAAAATCAAATCGATGCGTGGAGGATCGCCACCCGTATCCGGCCAACCGAAGATGTAAATATGCACTAACCCATTGATCTCGTATTGTCTGGCGAACCTAAAGATGAAGGGCAGGAATGAACATCGATACGAGGGTTGTTGAACACTATAGTAGATTGGGCGGCCTGGCTCGCTCCTCGCTACGCCGACTCCCTGTCAATGCGAGAAGCCCATGGTGCAGCTTCATTTCTGGCCGATTGCTCAGTGCCTCGTCTTGTTAACTCTTGCGAACGGCGTGCCCGTGATCGCCAAGAAGGTGCTTGGCGACCGGCTCGCTTGGCCGATCGACGGCGGCTGGCATTTCTGGGATGGGCAACCGCTCCTCGGCAAGTCGAAGACGCTTCGAGGGCTCGTTCTGGCAGTCCTGGTGACTGCTATCGGCGGGGCTCTTGTGGGGCTCAACGCACCAACTGGAGCGCTTGTCGGTTTTGGTGCCATGGCAGGCGACATGCTGTCGAGCTTTCTCAAGCGTCGGCTGCGATTGGCTTCAAGCGCTGAAGCGCCGGGGCTCGATCAGGTGCCCGAATCCCTTCTGCCCCTTATCCTTGACAGAGGCATTGTTGGCCTATCGGCTTGGGATATTCTGATTGGGGTCGGGGCCTTCTGGATCGGCGAGCTACTGGTCTCTCGGCTTCTCTACATGCTTCGCATCAGAGACAGGCCCTACTAGTTCCGTACGGGCAAGTTGATGGAGCGTGATCTCTGGAAGACAGTTCAGACGGACTGCGACAACACTCGAGCCCGCACCGACAGAGGTGTAGCCGAACATGCCGCGATACATCCAGGCACCGGCGCCCATCCTTCGAGGAAGCTTTGAATCCAGGGTAATTGGGATCCCTCCAGGCAGACAGATCTGGCCGCCGTGCGTGTGACCCGCGAGCAGCACGTCGAACCCGGCGTGCACCGCCTGACGATATATCTCGGGAGTGTGGGAAAGCAGGATCGAGAATGCCTCGCGCGGCACTCCGGCTGCTGCCTTTTCGATATTGTCGACCCTGAAGAAATGCGCATCGTCTATTCCGGCCAGGTAGATGCGCTCGCCATTGCGCTCGACCACCTCGAGCTCGTTCATCAGCATGCGAACGCCCATGTCCTCCAGCGCTGGGACCATTCGCACAGTGTCATGGTTGCCAAGCACGCCGTATAGAGGCCCCCTCAGAGACGCTCGCACACGCGCGACGCCATCCAAAGCCGCCTCGAAAGGGCCAAACGTCTTGGCGCGGAAGTCTCCCGTGAGGACGCAGATGTCGTAATCCAGGTCAGCGACCAGTTCGATAACCCGATCCATTGCCGGGCGGCTCATATCGGCGTGGAGATCGCTGAGCTGCAATATCCGGAAACCTTCAAATTGGCCTGGCAGTTTCGCCGACGCGATGTGGTTGGTTCGGACCTGGACGTTGCCGGCATTGCGGCGCCCGCGCCCGTAGAGGCCGCAGACCCGAAGCACGTTGCGGATTACAGCATGGACCGAATACCAGTTTTCCAGGTGAAAGAAGTTCAGACCTTGGCCGAAGACTTGCGCCTCGTGGTCGTCTTCTATGCCCAGGCGCTGCATTGCATGGATTCGGCCAAGGCGTTCGTCCAACCTGAGGCTGATGTCAGTCATCGCGGCCCAAATCCATCGCGCAGTCGTTGCTGCCCGAATCTAGTGCTGCAAGGTCTCGATGTAACCCGTCAGATTGTGGATGCGTTCGGTGGTCACCACCTCGCCACCGCTTGGACCGTACGTCTTGGCGTCCTCTTCAAGAAACTGCCGACCCCAGACCGGCATCTCGCGATCGCCATGGCTCGGTATGGCGTAGCGACCGTCAATGGTGGCGAAGACCCTCGAATAGGGGAACCTGCCACCGTTGCGCTCGGACAGATGCGTCAGATCGGGCGGATGCTTGAGCAAAAAGTCGCCCAGCGGTCCGTCGCCCCTGCCGCCGACGCCGTGGCACACCGCGCATGAGTTCAGGTATTCCGCCTCGCCGTAGGACATTTCCTGGGCGGTGGCCGCGCTCATGGTCAATCCGACGCATGCCGCCATCGTCAACAGTCTCATACCACGCTCCCATCGCTGCCCGACGAAAAACTCTAATCCATCCTGCAGGCCCTGCTTTGACGCAACGCAATGCCGGCGTGTGCGGTCTCGTTACTGTTCCCGAACCTTAACCAGCGGGAGTGGCTGCCATGTCATTCAAGACGGTACTGACGATCACCGGACCGGACATGGGCGATGGCGATCTGCAAATCGCCGCCCGCCTTTGCGAAGAGGTTAGCGCCCACCTTGCCGTTCTCGTCGTGGTGCTCGCTGCGCCGCCACCCGTTGGCGAGTATGCCGAATTGAGCGGCAGCGTGGCGAGCGAAATTGTCCGCGACGCTATCTGGGTGGCCGCGGAGAACGCACCGAGCGCCAAACAGGTGATCGATCACCTTAGTGTAGTTCCTCGAGCCTCTGGCTCGAAGGGACAGACATAGTGCTTTGCACCTTCGGAAGGGTTCGATGTCTTCCGCCCTAGACCCAATGTGTTGAGAAGGGACCGCGCGAAATGAGACTGTTTCTGTGCGGCGATGTGATGACCGGACGTGGCATCGACCAGATCCTGCCGCACCCTTGCGAACCGACGCTGTTCGAGCCGCATGTCCACTCCGCTCTTGGTTACGTGAAACTGGCGGAAAGCCGTTCAGGCGAAATCCCACGAGCGGTGCCTTTCGACTATATCTGGGGCGACGCATTGGACGAGATCGATCGCCACGAACCAGACCTGAGAATCGTCAACCTGGAAACCAGTGTCACGGCCGATGGTCAGCCTGAGCCGAAGGGCATCAACTACCGGATGCATCCGGCGAATTTGGGCTGCATAGCTGCCGCGGACATCGACTGCTGCGTTCTTGCCAACAATCATGTCGCCGACTGGGGATCAGCCGGCCTGAAGAATACGCTGTGCGCGATACGACAAGCGGGATTCGCGACGGCCGGCGCGGGGCTCGATGCCGATGCGGCTGCCACTCCCGCCATGCTCGAAGCCGCCCCGGGCAAGCGGCTTCTCGTGTTCGCCTTTGCCTGCCCATCCAGCGGAGTCCCGGATCACTGGGCTGCCGGGGAGAGGCGACCCGGCGTGAATGTCCTTGCCAGCCTGGGCGAAAATGCCCTCGCAGCCGTCATCCACAGCATCGATCGCTGGCGCCGGCCCGGCGACGTAGTCCTCGTCTCCGTCCACTGGGGACCCAATTGGGGCTATGATGTGCCCGCCGCGCATATACGCTTTGCCCACGGCCTGATCGACAGCGCCCGCGTCGACGTCGTCCATGGGCACTCTTCGCACCACCCCCTGGCGATCGAGATCCATGCGGGCAAGCCGATCCTCTACGGATGCGGCGACTTCATCAACGACTACGAAGGCATCGGCGGACACGAAGCGTATCGTCCTGAACTCTCTTTGGCCTATTTCATCGATTTGGACGACGTAAGCCACAGTCGTCTCAGGATGGAAATGGTGCCCTTCCGCATGCAGAAATTCCGGCTCGTTCGCGCCAGCGAAGTTGAAGCCGCATGGCTCGGCCAGACGCTGGACCGCGAATGCCGGCGCTTTGCACGGCGCGTTCGCCTGAGCGATCAGAACACGCTGATACTGTCGACATAGGCGCATTCGACGACTTGGTAGATGCGGCGTGATCGGGTGTCGGCGAGGAAGACCCGAATTAACTGCCGACACTTGACTGACGCTGCGACCCCGGCAAAGATGGTTGCGCGGGGCATGGGACGCACGCGGAGGATGCGGCACGATGGAGGTCGGTGGCGTCGGTTCCATGGCCGATGGTCGGGCGGCGGATCGCAGTTCAGTCGCCGGCTATTCGGGTGAAAGCACGCGTTCATCTTCCAGCGCGTCTTCATCAGTTTCCGGCAGAAGTACTTCAACAAGCAGTTCGGATTCGTCTTCCGACAGCCGTTCCGATGGGTCGGTGGCATCTGCTCGCGCCGCTGACCGAGGTTCCGTCAATGGGTATTCCGGCGACAGCCGGCAAGGCGGCGGGACACGATCCGGAGGCTCGATGGCCGAGGGCCGGGCGGTCGACCGGAGTTCCGTTGCAGGCTACGCGGGGGATGGCAGCCGAGAGTCGGCTTCGTCTTCTGAATCGGTCAGCTCGATGGCGTCGGCCCGCGCGGCCGACAGGCGATCGGTTGCCGGCTATGCGGCGGATTCCGGTTCATACTCGACTTCCGTGGCGAACGCCTATGCGGAATATGCACGCTCCCGGCTGCGGGCCGGCCTGCCGGTGGGTGGCTCTTTTCGCAGCAATGTTCCGGCGAGTTTCCGCCAGGCCGAGATCGCCAGTATGAATGCGCTGGCGGCCTATCGGGCCGAGGAAGCGGCAGAAGGGCCCTTGGGGGTCTACAGTCCCGCTAAACCGGGCTGGCACGATTACGTCACCTCAAACATGGTCTGCAGCGCGTGTTCGGCGCAGGAGATCGCCGATCAGTTGGCCCGTTTTGCCGTCCCCGGGCAGGACCCGGCCGTGCCGGTGGTCGATGGCGCTATCTATTCGGTTTATGATCCCTTCGCCGGGATTTATGCTGGAGAAGTGCTGACCCACGTAACGGAAAACGGACTTTCGATAACCAACCGCACTCTTCCTGAGCACCTCTTCTACGACGGGAAAATCACCCGGACGGCGTGGCAGGCGGCCGATGGCTCTTGGCATGTCACCACTCATGGCATCGGCAACAACGTCGTGCCGGGTATGAGCGCGGTCAACCAATGGTCCGGGCCGGATATCTTCAACGAACTGGACCGGCAGATGCGTGAAAACATCGAACTCCACCATGGAAGTGCTCGGGCATCATGGTAGGGCGTCGCGGACTGTTGGCTGGATTGTTCAGCTTCGTGGTGGGGTACGGAATCATGGTAAGGCAGGCGATGCCGGTCAAATCGAGAGTCCAACTGCCGCTCCACAAGATCACGTTTACGCTTCCCGAGGACACCAAGGATGCCTTTTTCAGGCAGCTTAGGCAGTTCGCAGACACCTATGGATTTGCCATCCGCATTGCCCCGATTACGCCGGACGGCGAGCAGTTCGGGGTGCAGATGTACCAGGAAAGCATCAAGCTGCTTGGCGACAACGCCTTGGACACGAAGGAGGTTTTCATCGGCTTCTACCAGCAAGGCGAGAATGCGGTGCCTGCCCCGTATTTGACCAAACTTGTCGATGGCTTGAAGCAGGCTGTCCAGGCTGTGCCGGGCGTCACCGTCTTGAAAGAGAGTTGATAGGGCGTCTGCGGACGGACGATCTCATGGCGGGCTTCAACACGATCATCCGACGCTGCGTGTTGACCGCCTTGCTTGGCCTGGCGGCCGCCTCGGTCGTAGTCGAAGGGTATGCCATGGCACCGAGACTTGGACCCGCGCAAAAGCCGATCCGTTCGGTGGTTGTCCCCGTACGCAAGGATGTGAGAGAACAATTCTTCAGCCAGCTTCGGTTCTTTGCTGACACGCACGGTTTTACAATCCGGATTGCTCCCGCAACTCCGGACAACGAGTACTTCGGCGTGGCCATGCATCGCTCGGATATCCTGGTCACGTGCGACAGCGTCTGGAACCCGGAGGAGTTCGAGATTTCATTCTATCAAGATGGCGACCATCCTGTTGCATCCGGTTCTGTCGACAAACTGGTCGGCGATCTGAAGCAAACCGTCGAACAGGTGCCAGGCGTTACAGTCTCGAAAGAGGATTGAATTGAGTGCTCGCCGGCGTACGTGGCAGGCGGCCGAGGTTCCTGGCATGTCACCGCCCATGGCATCGGCACAACGTCGTGCCGGGCATGAGCGAAATCAACCAATGGTCCGGGCCGGATCTGCCGCACTGTCGAATTTCGCTACGGTATGCTTCCTTAACGCCAACTTCGGATTCCAGGCGTCCGAACAAGTGCTCGCCCTCGCCGTTTCTTAGGCTAAGATTGTTCCAACTGGCGGGAGGTCCGTCCCTTGCGAGAAGAGCAACGCAGGCTTGCGGCGATCTTGGCTGCCGACGTGGCAGGTTACTCGCGGCTGATGGCGGCCGACGAATCGGGAACGCTGGGACGGTTGAGGCGGCTCCGAGCTGAGGTGTTCGAGCCCAAAATCGCGCGGTTCCACGGACGCATCGTCGGCTCGGCCGGGGACAGCCTGCTGATCGAGTTTGGGAGCGCGGTTAACGCCGTGCAGTGTGCGATCGAGTTGCAGCGCGAGCTGGGCGGCGAGAACGCCGGGCTCTCCGAAAACCGGCGCATGGCGTTCCGTATGGGCGTAAACCTCGGCGACGTGATCGTCGAAGACGACACGATATACGGAGACGGTGTGAACATCGCGGCACGGCTTGAAAAGCTCGCGGAGCCTGGCGGCGTTTGCATCGCGCGCGCCATTTACGATCAAGTAAAAGGCAAACTCGAATACGTCTATACGGATATCGGCGAGCAACGGGTCCACAACATTGCGGAGCCGGTGCGCGCTTACCGTGTCATGTCCATTGAGCAATCCCCCACCAGCTCGTCCTTGCCGCCGGCCAAGGATGCGCTTCTCCGCAACCGACCATCGATCGCCGTGCTGCCTTTCACCAACATGAGCGGCGACCCAGAGCAGGAATACTTCTCTGACGGCATCACGGAGGACATCATTACCGACCTCAGCAAGGTCGGGGCGCTGGCAGTCACCGCGCGCAACACGACCTTTGCCCTCAAAGGCAAGTCGATGGATGTCAGCGAAGCGGCGCGGCAATTGCGCGTTTCGCATGTGCTGGAAGGCAGCGTACGCAAGGCGGGTAGTCGCGTTCGCATCACCGCGCAGCTGATCGACGGGATGAGTGGGCATCATGTGTGGGCCGAACGCTACGACCGTGATCTTAACGACATATTTGCGCTCCAAGACGAGATCGCGCGGGCCATCGTCGATGCCCTGAAGATCCGGCTGATGCCGGCCGAGTATGCTGCCATCGGCAAGCGCACGACCGAGAACGTCGAAGCCTATCAATATTACCTCATGGGACGGCAGCATTTCTTGCGCCTGGGCCGTCGCAATCACCTCTCCGCCCGACGCCTCTACCAGCGGGCGCTCGAGATCGATCCCGAATACGCGCTGGCGCGGGCCGGGCTGGCGCTAGCTGAAGGCATGTTGCTGAGATCCGGAG
>NZ_RZSC01000259.1:0-7646 GCF_003998155.1 Mesorhizobium sp. M1E.F.Ca.ET.063.01.1.1 | reverse complement strand
TCGATCAGGCCCATCAGCAGTGCTGCCGCATTGAAGATCGTCACCTCGAAGGCGAGGATGCCGGCGATCGGCAGGCCGAGCCTCAGCAGGCCGCGGAAGCGCGGCCAGTCGGAGCGCCAGAAGCGGCCGAACAGGCGATAGCGGCGGAATTTTTTCTCAAGCGCCACCACGGCGGCCAAGCCGGCAAACATCAGCGTGCTCGATAGCGAGGTGGCGAGACCAGATCCGGCAATGCCCATCGCGTGAACGCCGAGATTGCCGAACATGAACACCCAGTTGAAGAAGGCGTTGCAGGCAACCGCCACGAACACGATGATCAACGCCCAGCCCGGCCGCTCCAGCGCCGAGATGAAGGAACGCAGGACGATATAGCCGTAGAAAGGCAGCACCGCCCATTGCAGCCAGTGCAGGTAGATGCCGGCCTGAT
This sequence comes from Mesorhizobium sp. M1E.F.Ca.ET.063.01.1.1, assembly GCF_003998155.1. NCBI lineage: Bacteria > Pseudomonadati > Pseudomonadota > Alphaproteobacteria > Hyphomicrobiales > Phyllobacteriaceae > Mesorhizobium > Mesorhizobium sp. M1E.F.Ca.ET.063.01.1.1. The sequence goes on along the minus strand of NZ_RZSC01000259.1, from coordinate 7,219 downwards.
GCGCGAGCTCCGGCTTCTGGCCCATGGCCAAAAGCACCTCTTCGCCATCCCAGAGGAACAGCCAGATCGGGATCGAGATCAGGATCGCCAGCCACAGGCCCTGGCGCACGGTGCGGCGCAGATCGCGCACCGAATGGCGGCGGCGGCCGAGCTCGGTCGCCATCATCGGCGAGGTCGCCAGCATCAGGCCGAGGCCGAAGATCAGCGGCATGAAATAGAGGTTGGAGCCGAGCGCGCCGGCGGCCAATGTGTCAGGCCCCAGCCGGCCCATCATCATGACGTCGGTCGCGGTCATGGCGGTCTGGCCGAGATTGGTGAGCACCATCGGCCAGGCAAGCGCCAGCGTCGCCCTGATTTCCTGACGCCAAAGATTTTCCGGCGCGCGAGCGCCGGCTTCGATCGCAGACATTTTCCGCTCTTCAGACCACGGCGCGTCGGGATCATGCCCGGAAGCCGCACGCAAACGGCGCAAAATGGCGCCGTTTGCGTCGTCTTGTGAACGAAATGCGACATATTGGCAAGGGAGGAGGAGCGGCCAGTCGTTGATCCAGCAGGAAGGCCGAACGGCGGCTGCGTTCACTTGCCCGCAGGGTGCTGCTACGGATGTCCGAAGACACAGAGCCGGCGTGAGATGCCGGGAGGAATGGATGCCGTTCAGACGCAGAAAGAACACGGCCGCGATCCCGCGAACGGTGCCGGCCTTCGAGCATATCGTCACCGAAGCGAGCGAGAGCTTCCTGTGGCGGCTCGACGACTATCCATGGGAGCGCAACGTCTGGAATTTTCACCCAGAATACGAGATCCATTTGCTCAGGAAATCCTCAGGCGTCGTGCTGGTCGGCGACCATATCGGCGAGTTCGGGCCGGGCTACCTGACGATCGTCGGCGGCGGCCTGCCGCATGACTGGGTGACGGCGGTGCAGCCGGGAGAGTTGATCGAGGGCCGCGATATCGTGCTGCAGTTCGACCCGGAGCGGCTGCGCAGCTCGGCGGGGCTGCTGCCGGAGCTGCGCGAGCTTGAGCCGTTCCTGGAGCGTTCGCTGCGCGGCATGGTCTTCCATGGCCGCACCGCGGTCGACGGGGCAGAGCTGATGGAGCGGATGGGCACCGTGCAAGGGCTCACCCGCTTCCGCCTGTTCCTCGAACTGGTCGATATGCTGGCCAAGACCGATGAGTACGAGCTCCTGTCGTCGCCGGATTTCTCGCCGGTGCTCGACGCCGCCTCGCTGGACATCATCCAGCGCACGCTGACCTATCTCTTCCAGCACTTCGCCGAAGACCTGAAGCTGCCAGAAGTGGCCGCGCTCGCAGGAATGAGCGAAAGCACGTTCTCTCGCTTCTTCCAGAAGAATACCGGCAACAGCTTCAGCGACCACGTCGCCAAGCTGAGACTCTGGCAAGCCTGCAAACTGCTCGCCGATACCGATATCCCGATCACCGACATCTGTTTCCAGGTCGGCTACATGAACATCTCCAACTTCAACCGCGCCTTCCTGCGCAAGCACAAGATGACGCCGTCATCCTACCGCAAGCTGTCGCGGCAGCGGCTGGCGCTGCGGACGTGATCCGCGAAGATCCAGCGCCTCTCACCGCACTGATACTCGTGTGACAGACAGACTCTGCCTGCGCCATTTTTTGCGCCGCACAATGCATAAAAGTACAGGTTTTCCGCAACAGGGCTTCTAGTCTCGCCCTGTCCAACTCCTCATTTTGGCGACGGGTGGCAGGTCGCCCGGGCGACGGTGAGGGTCGCTTAGCCCGAGGACCTCCGCTTCCCGCGAATGTTCCTGGAGGAGAAAAATCAATGAAATCAAATCGGCTCGCTGCCAGCCTCGGCGCAGCGTTCGTGCTTACCGCTTCCGTATCCACCGCGGCACTGGCGCAGGCGCCGGTCTGCTCGGCACCGGTCAAGGTGCTGGCGCAGCCGCGCGACGGGCTGACGCTTCTGGAGGACTCGAAGGACGAGTTCCAGAAGCTCTCCGGCGCCGGCTTCCAGATCGACTACCTCAACGAGAACGACCGCCGCGCGAAGTCGCGCGCCGACGCCTCCACCGTCGGCATTTACAACGTCTACTATGTCGACGAGGCCAATGTCGCGCTGTTCGCCTCGTCCGGCTGGATCGCGCCGCTGACGGACTATTATCCGGCCGAGTACGACTTCGCCGACTTCGATCCGGGCCGCCAGAAGGTCGCCACCTATGACGGCAAGGTCTGGTTCGCGCCGCTGACCGGCGGCGGCGACCTGATGGTCTACCGCAAGGATGTGCTGGAGGCCGCCGGCGTCCAGCCGCCGAAGACTCTCGACGAGCTGATCGCCGACGTGGCGAAACTGAACGATCCCGACAAGGGCGTTTACGGCATCGCCCTGCGCGGCGCGCGCGGCTCGGGCGCCAATGTCTGGCGCTGGATGCCTTTCTTCAAAGCCTATGGCGGCAAATGGTTCGACGGTGACAAGCCGGCTTTCAATTCGGACGCGGCCGTGAAGGCGACGGAGACCTACCTCAACCTGTTCAAGGACTCGGCGCCCGGCACGCAGACCGGCAGCTGGGATGAATCGACGGGCGCCTTCCTCTCCGGCCAGGTCGCCATCCTCGTCGAATCGACGCCGCTGTCGGGCATGGCGGTCGATCCGAAGACCTCGCAGGTGGTCGGCAAGGTCGGCTTCCTGCCGCCGCCCTCGCCGCTGCCCGGCGGCGGCTACGGACATGGGCTCGCCATCGGCACCAAGGCCAATGCGGACGAAGCGTCGAAGAAGTGCGCCGGCCTGTTCATCGCCTGGGCGACGTCGAAGGAGAACGAGAAGCGCAGACTCGACGCGCACCAGTTCGGCGAGCTCAACCGCACCAGCATCCTCTCCAGCAAGGAATTCGCTGACATCTACGGCGCCGATCTCGGACAGGCGCTGGCCGACACCGGCAAGGTCACGGCGGTGAACTTCTGGCAGGATCCGCGCTGGCCCGATCTCGGCGACCGCTGGGGCATCATCCTCGAGGAGCTGGTCACCGGCACCCGCACCGACATCAAGGGTGGCCTCAACGAGCTCGAGACCTACGCCAACGAGCTGGTGAAGAAGAAGTGATCCTCCCGCCCGTGGCGCGCGGTCGCCGGCATTCGTCGGAATGCCGGGACCCGTGCGCCGCGGGTCCCGCCAGCGATCCGATCATTTTGTTTGAACGCAATTCCTGACGGAAAACCGCGTCACACTTTTCCTGGAATTGCTCCGATATTCCCGAGGATAGGCAATGCGCCGACGCTCTTCCCTGCCCGTCACCTTTCTCGTTCCGACGCTCGCAATCCTGCTCGTGCTGTCTATGGTGCCGACGCTCTATGCCATCGTCATTGCCCTGCAGAACCGCGAATTGAGCGCGCCGGGTTATTCCTGGGTCTGGTTCTCGAACTTCGCCGATCTCTTCCTCGACCGCCGCTTCCTCAACGCCGTCTGGGTGTCGGTGAAATGGGAGGTCGTCACCGTCGTGGCAACGATGGCGGTGGCGATCGGGCTCGGCGTGCTCATGTTCGAGGTCGCCGCGCCGCGCCTGCGCAACATCTACTGCCTGCTGTTCATCATTCCGGTGCTGCTGCCGCGCGTCTCTGCGGCCTTCGTCTGGAAGTTCGCCTATCACCCGCTCTACGGCATCGCCACCTATCCCTACCGGCTCATCACCGGCGGGCTGATCTTCGACCCGCTGTCCAAGGCCTCGACGGCGCTGTTCGCCGTCGCCTCGGTCGATGTCTGGCAGTGGGGTCTGTTCTTCGCCGTCATCGTGCTGAAGCTCTTGGAGACCTTGCCGCCGCAGCCGATCGAAGCGGCGCGGCTCGACCATGCGAAGCGCTGGCAGATCCATGCCTATGTCACCTTGCCGATGCTCAAGGCGCCGCTGATCAGCCTGATGTTCGTCAAGATGATCGAGTCGCTGCGCTCCTTCGACCTCATCTATGTGATGACGCGCGGCGGGCCGGGCGTGGCGACCGAAACGCTCGACATGTATGCCTTCTCCCAGGGTTTCATCGAGTCCGGCAAGGTCTCCTATGCCTCGGCCATGGCGGTTCTGATGATGATCGCGACCGTCATCACCTTCACCTTCCTGTGGAAGCGGGTGCAGGCATGAGGCCATATCCGATAAGACTGGGCCGCCTGATCGCCAAGGCCATGCTGGCGCTGGCCGGTTTCCTGGCGGTGTTCCCGCTTGTCTGGACGGCGCTCAATGCGCTGAAGAACAATGTCGACATCATCACCCGCGTGCCGCGGCTGGTGTTCACGCCGACGCTTGCCAACATCTCCTACATCCTCGGCCGCGACAGCGTGCTGACCGGGCTCTACAACTCGGTCGTCGCCTGTGGCTCGGCCGTCCTGATCGGCGTCGCGCTCGGCCTGCCGGCGGCCTATGCGGTGGCGCGCTATCCCAATCGCTTCGCTGGCGACATCCAGTTCTTCGTGCTGTCGCTGCGCTTCCTGCCGCCGGTGGCGGTGGCTATTCCGCTGATGGTGATCTGGCTTCAGGTCGGTCTCTACGACACCTTGCCGGCGCTCATCGTCACCTATTCGCTGCTCACCATCTCGGTGATCATGTGGCTGGCGATTCCCGCCTTCCAGGGCGTGCCGAAGGAGATCGAGGAAGCCGCCTTCGTCGACGGCTACGGCGCCTACTCCGTGTTCTGGCGGATTGCGCTTCCTGTCGCAGCACGCTCGCTCGCGGGCGCTATCGCCTTCAGCTTCGTGCTGGTCTGGAACGAGTTCCTGATCGCGCTGATGCTGTCGAGCTCCAACGCCAAGACGCTGCCGATCGTCGCCTCGGAGCTGTCGCAGCAAGGCATGAATGTGCCGTGGGGCATCCTCAACGCCTCGGTCGTGCTTCTGTCGCTGCCGCCGCTGCTGTTCCTCGGCGTGCTGAGCGGCTTTCTGAATTCCGTTTTCCGGCAAAAAAAGACTTGATGCGAGGATTGGCCGATGCAGGCACTGGTACTTGAGAAAAAAGGCGAACTGTCGCTGCGCGAGATCGCGCTGCCGCTCGATATGGGTCCGGACGACGTCAGGATCGCCATCCATACGGTCGGCGTCTGCGGCAGCGACGTGCATTATTATACGCATGGCGCGATCGGCAGCTATATCGTGCGCCAGCCGATGGTGCTCGGCCATGAGGCGTCGGGCACGATCGTCGAAATCGGCGCCAACGTCGCGAGCCTGAAAATCGGCGACCGCGTCTGCATGGAGCCCGGCGTGCCGAACCTGTCGTCGCGCGCGACGAAGCTCGGCATCTACAATGTCGATCCGGATGTCCGCTTCTGGGCGACGCCGCCCGTGCATGGCGTGCTGGCCCCCTACGCCGTTCATCCGGCCGCCTTCACCTACAAGCTGCCGGACAACGTCTCCTTCGCCGAAGGCGCGATGGTCGAGCCCTTCGCGATCGGCATGCAGGCGGCCGCGCGGGCACGCATCGTTCCCGGCGACGTCGCCGTCGTGGTCGGCTGCGGCCCGATCGGCATCATGATCGCGCTGGCTGCCCTGGCCGGCGGCTGCTCGAAAGTGCTTATCTCCGACTTCTCCGCGCCCAAGCTTAAGATCGCCGCGCAGTATCCCGGCATCGTGCCGGTCAATATCGGCGAGGAACCGCTGGCCGATGCGGTACGGGCCGTGACCGATAATTGGGGCGCCGACATCGTCTTCGAGGCGAGCGGGAGCCCGAAGGCCTTCGCCAATCTGTTCGATCTGGTGCGGCCCGGCGGCGCGGTGGTGCTGGTCGGACTGCCGGTCGAGCCGGTAAGCCTCGACGTGCCGGCGGCGATCTCGAAGGAAGTGCGTATCGAGACGGTGTTCCGCTACGCCAACATCTTCGATCGCGCGCTGCAGCTGATTGCCTCGGGCAAGGTCGACCTCAAGCCGCTGATCACCGGCACTTACGATTTCATGGACAGCATCAAGGCGTTCGAGCGGGCGGCACAGGGCAACCCGCAAGACGTCAAGCTGCAAATCCTGCTCACCGGCGAGAAGGGCTGACCCATGTCCGCGATCACCTGCTCCCATGTCGACAAGGCCTATGGCGCCACGACCGTCATCCGCGACCTCAACCTTGCGATTGAGGAACACGAGTTCGTCGTGTTCCTGGGCCCGTCCGGCTGCGGCAAGTCGACCTTGCTCCGGATGCTCGCGGGGCTGGAGGACATCAGCGGCGGCGAGGTGTCGATCGGCGGCAAGGTGGTGAACGACCTCGAACCCGGCGACCGCGGCATCGCCATGGTGTTCCAGAACTACGCGCTCTATCCGCATATGACGATCTTCGACAACATCGCTTTCGGGCTGAGGCGGCAGAAGGTGCCGGCAGCCCAGATCAAGAAGCGGGTCGAGGCGGTTTCGAAGACGCTTGGGCTCGAGCCCTATCTCGGCCGCAAGCCGACCGAGCTTTCCGGCGGCCAGCAGCAGCGCGTGGCGATCGCACGCGCCATGATCAAGACGCCGAAAGTGTTCCTGTTCGACGAGCCGCTGTCCAACCTCGACGCCAAGCTGCGCAACCATATGCGCGTCGAGATCGCCAGGCTGCACCAGTCGCTTAAGACCACGACCGTCTATGTCACCCATGACCAGCTCGAAGCGATGACGCTTGCCGACCGCATCGTGCTGCTCAAGGACGGCGTGATCGAGCAGATCGGATCGCCGGCGGAAATCTATCGCCGGCCGAGCAACATGTTCGTGGCCGGTTTCATCGGCACGCCGAACATGAATTTTGTCGAGGTGACGGTCGGCCGAGCAAGGAGCGGGTGGACCCTGAATGGCGCCGGAACCGTTCTGGTCGTCAGCGGCTCGGATTTTCATCTGCAACACGGCGATCGGGCGGTGCTCGGCATCCGGCCCCCGGACCTGAAGACGGCGAACGGCGACGCGGGCGGGAACCTGCTTCTAGGCACGGCCGATCTCATCGAGTTTCATGGCAACGACGCGCTGGTGACGTTCGGCTCCGGCGGCAAGGAGATCAGCGCGCTGGTTCCGGCCCGCGAATGCCCGGAGCTGCGCGCGGCGGTGCGCTACACATTCGATGAGGAAAGCATCCATCTGTTCGATGCGACGACGGGCTTGTCGCTGCGAAAGAAATAGGTCGATGCCAGCCTACCCTATCGCATCGAGCGCCTGCCGCTGCCGGTGCATTTCGAGGAAGATGCGGTAGTCGCGGTCGAAGCGGGCGCCGGCGGCCGGGTTGGAAGGCCGCGTCTTGCCGCCCTGCTGCAT
>NZ_RZSC01000258.1:0-7700 GCF_003998155.1 Mesorhizobium sp. M1E.F.Ca.ET.063.01.1.1 | reverse complement strand
CGCCGCCGCGCGCGGTCAGCGGCGAGTTCGTGCCGGACGAGGTGCTGGTGACGGTGACCGGCGATGCCGGCGCGGTGCAGCAGATCGCCACCGCCTTCGGCCTGCAGGTGCGCTCGCAGCGCCAGTCGCGGCTGCTCGGCTCGACGCTGGTGCGCTTCGGCATCCCTGATGGGCGCCCAGTCGGCGTGGTGCTGGCGCAGCTTGCCGCCGACGGCCGCACGCAGCGGCGCGAACCCAACCACATCTATTCGCTGCAGCAGGCGGCAGGTATCGTGAACTACGCCTTCGACCGCATCGCGCTCGATTCGAAACAGGCGAGCGGCGAGAATGTGCGCGTCGCCGTCATCGACACCGGCATCGACGACACCAACCCGGCGCTGAAGGGCGTTATCGCCGACCAGTATGATGCCATGCCCAACGTGCCGATCGAAAAGCGCGACCACGGCACCTCCGTCGACGGGCTTATCGCCGGCGTCGGCGCGCTGGAAGGCATGGCGCCGGGCGCCAGGATCTACCATGCGCGCGCCTTCGAAGGCGGCAAATCGACCATGGACGTCATCCTGGCGGCTCTCGACTGGGCGGCGGAACAGGACGTGCGCATCATCAATATGAGCTTCGTCGGCCCGAAGAACGACCTTCTCGGCACCGCCTGCCGCAACGCCCGCGCGCTCGGCATGGTGCTGGTGGCGGCCGCCGGCAACAATGGCCCCAAGGCGCCCTATGGCTATCCGGCCGCTTTCGACGGCGTCATCGCGGTGACCGCCACCGACGCCAAGGACGGGCTGATGCCGCAGGCCAATCGCGGTGCCTATGTCTTCATCTCGGCGCCCGGCGTCGAAATGGTGGCGCCGAGCGGCGCCGGCTCCGACGTGGTGACCGGCACCTCCTTCGCCGCCGCGATCGTCAGCGGCGCCATCGCCAACCTGATCCATGCCGCGCCCGACCGCTCAGCCGACGACATCGAGAAGGCGTTGGCGGCGACAGCCAAGGATCTTGGCCCGAAGGGGCGGGATAATGATTTCGGCTATGGGTTGCTGGATATCAAGGCGGCTGGGGCGGCGAAGGAGTAAGTTCCCAGCAGTTTTGTAACGTCGGCGGGACAGCAGCCCCTCTGTCCTGCCGGACATCTCCCCCGCAAGGGGGGAGATTGGGTGTCACCTCGATTTTCGCCAATCTCCAGCGTCGAAAATATGGCGCCAAGGCGGAACTGCCGATCTCCCCCTTGAGGGGGAGATGGCCGGCAGGCCAGAGGGGGTCGGTCGACCGGGCTCGGCCTGCTGACGCAGGTGGACGTTGGCGTTCTACGCGCAGCGACCCCCTCTGTCGCCTTCGGCGACATCTCCCCCTCGAGGGGGGAGACTAGCCGCTTCGCCGCCTTCGTTCCTATCCCGGCGCTCCAGCGACCGATCCCCTCACCACCAGATCGACAGGCCACACCTCGCCGCGCGCCCCTTCTTCCAGCCCCGATATCCGCGCCGCCAGGCGCTCGGCGACGCGTGCGCCGGCAAGGCGGATCGATGAGCGTGTCGTCGACAGCGGCACCGGAAAATTCTCCGGCCGCAGCCAGGGGAAAACGTCGTCATGGGCGACCAGCGAGAGATCCCCCGGGATGGTGAGGCCGAGATCGCGCACGGCGCGCACGACGCCGAGCGCCATGATCAGACTGGAGCAGACGATCGCGGTGGGAGCCTCGCTTTGCTCGAGCAGGCGGCGAGCGGCGCGATAGCCGTTCTCCTCGGTCATGGTCAGCGAGCAGATGTGGCGCTCGCCAAGCGTCAGGCCGCTGGCGGCAAGCGCCCGGCGAACGCCGCGCTCGCGGTGGATGGCGAAGGTCTCGCGGTCGTCGCCGTTGATCAGCGCCAGACGCCTGTGGCCGAGCTGGACAAGGATCCTGGCCGCCTCGTGGAAGGCGCCCTCATTGTCGATGTCGAGATAGGGATAGTCGAAATCAAAACCCTCGCTGCGGCCATGGACGATGAAAGGGATGCCCAGCGTGTTGACCAGCGCCAGCCGCCGGTCGGCGGGGCGCGGCGAAGAGATGTAGACCGCATCGACCTGCCGGTTGGCGACGATGCGCCGATAGGTGGTCTCCTGGTCGTCGGCATCGGCCGGCGACAGCACGAGATCGAGCTCGTGCGAGCGGGCATAGTCGCCGAGGCCGGAGAGGAACTCGACGAAATGCGGGTCGATGTCGACGGCACTGCCGGTCGGCAGCACGTAACCGATCATGCCCGACTTGCCGGTGGCCAGCCGCCGCGCGCTGGGGTTCGGCCGATAGCCATGGCGCTTGGCGGCATCCATCACGCGGCGCCGCGTCTCCTCGTTGACCTCCGGGTAGCCGTTCAGCGCCCGGCTCACCGTGGTTTGAGAGAGCGACAGCATGTGCGACAGTTGCTTGAGGTTCATCCGAGGTCTCCAGCCTCAAAGCGCTTTAAATTTAAATTGATCCGATGATTGTTGGCGATGTCGCCGCACATGACGACCTTAGTGGCGGCCCATCGCAGTTTGAAGCAAAAATTGCTGCTGCAGTGCCAAAAAAGCATGCTGCAGCGCACTTTCTGGCTGATAGAGTAGAACTTTAAATCGATTAGTACAGTAACCCTCTTGACTTCCGGTCAATTCGATGGCGAGATCAAAAAAGCCAAAGCGCTTTGGAAGACTCTCCGAAAGGTTGCGGTTGCCTTCTCGCTGAGTCACAGTTCCGCAGGCGTCGGCGGACGGGATGGAGGTTTCGTCCGAACTGTTTTCACCACTGGGAGGATTGCGATGAAGAAAATGCTTCTCTTGGGCGCCGCTTTCGCCGCGCTAGCCCTTAGCCTGCCGGCGCAAGCCGAACTGAAGTTCAAGCCGGGCGAGGACCCGCGCTTCCACTGGGCAAACTACGACGACCTCAAGAAAGTCGACCTCAAGGGCGAGACGCTGACCATCTTCGGGCCGTGGCGCGGCGAGGACGAGGGCCTGGTGCGCACCGTTCTCGAATACTTCCAGGAAGCCACCGGCGCCGAGATCAAATACTCCTCCTCGGAGAATTACGAACAGCAGATCGTCATCGACACCCAGGCCGGCAGCCCGCCCAACATCGCCGTGCTGCCGCAGCCCGGCCTGATCCAGGACCTGGCTTCCAAGGGCCTGCTCACTCCGCTCGGCGACGACACCGCCAAATGGGTGAAGGACAATTACGGCGCCGGCCAGTCATGGGTCGACCTCGGCACCTTCAAGGACAAGGACGGCAAGCCCGGCTTCTTCGCCTTCCCCTACAAGGCGGACGTGAAGTCGCTGGTCTGGTACTCGCCGGACAATTTCGAGGAAGCCGGCTACAAGGTGCCGAAGACGCAGGAAGAGCTCGCCGATCTCGAGAAGAAGATCATCGCCGACGGCGGCAAGCCCTGGTGCATCGGGCTCGGCTCCGGCGGCGCCACCGGCTGGCCGGCGACCGACTGGGTCGAGGACATCATGCTGCGCACGCAGACCCCCGCCGTCTACGACAAGTGGGTGAAGAACGAGATTCCGTTCAGCGACCCGGCGGTGGTCAACGCCATCGATATCTTCGGCAAGATCGCCACCGACGACAAGATGGTCGATGGCGGCGCCAAGGCGGTGGCCGCAACTGACTTCCGCGACAGCCCGAAGGGCCTCTTCTCGGTGCCGCCGAAATGCTACATGCACAAGCAGGCATCGTTCATCCCGACCTTCTTCCCCGAAGGCACCAAGATCGGTCAGGACGCCGATTTCTTCTACTATCCGCCCTATGCTTCCAAGCCCGATCTCGGCACGCCCGTGCTCGGCGCCGGCACGCTGGTCATGATCACCAAGGATAGCAAGGGCGCGCGTGCCTTCATCGACTTCCTCAAGATGCCGCTGGCGCATGAGATCTGGATGGCGCAGGGCGGCTTCGTGACGCCCTACAAGGCGGTCAACAAGGAAGCCTATGCCAGCGAGGCGCTGAAGAAGCAGGGCGATATCCTGGCCAACGCCTCGACCTTCCGCTTCGACGGCTCGGACCTGATGCCCGGCAAGATCGGCGCCGGTTCCTTCTGGACCGGCATGATCGACCTGGTCGGCGGCAAGTCCGCCCAGGACGTCGCAACCGACATCCAGAAGAGCTGGGATGCCATCAAGTAAGCCGCCGTTTGCGGCTCAAGTCAGACCTTCCTGATCCTCCTGCTGGATCCGGGCCACGGCCCGGATCCGACCGGCGGTAACGCCGGAAGCCTTCGCGTCTCGATTGTTCCGAAAACTCACAAGTCGGTGCATCCGATCGCCAGCACTGCCTGGCCGGTCATGCGCAGGGAGAGGGACCCATGGCGGCTCAGATTTTCTCGGCCATATTCGTCATCATCATCGGCGTCGGCGGCTGTGTCGCCTATTTCTGGGGCGCCAACAAACTGCTCGACGTCATCTTCCCCTCGCGCGGGGTTTCCGGCACAGCCGCGGTCGACAATCTGCGCCGGCAGGGGCTGGTGCGGCCGTGGCTGTTCGTCGGCCCGGCCATGATCATCCTCACCATCTATCTGATCTATCCGGTTGTCGAGACGCTCAGGCTCTCCTTCCTCGACAGGGGCGGCGCGAGCTTCGTCGGTCTTGCCAACTATGAGTGGGCGTTCGGCGACCACGATTTCCGCAATTCGATCCTCAACAATGTGCTCTGGCTGGCGGTGGTGCCCGCTGCCTGCACCTTCCTCGGGCTGATCATCGCCGTGCTCACCGACAAGATCTGGTGGGGAACGATCGCCAAGAGCCTGATCTTCCTGCCGCTGGCGATCTCCTTCGTCGGCGCCAGCGTGATCTGGAAGTTCATCTACGAGTATCGCGGCGAAGGCCAGGTCCAGATCGGCCTGCTCAACGCCATCATCCAGTTTTTCGGCGGCCAGCCGCAGGTGTGGATATCGCTGCCCTTCTGGAACAACTTCTTCCTGATGGTGATCCTGATCTGGATCCAGACCGGCTTTGCCATGGTGATCCTGTCTTCGGCGCTGCGCGGCATTCCGGAGGAAACGCTCGAAGCCGCGGTCATCGACGGCGCCAACCCGTTCCAGATCTTCTGGAAGATCATGGTGCCGCAGATCTGGGGCACGATCGCCGTGGTCTGGACCACCATCACCATCCTGGTGCTGAAGGTGTTCGACATCGTGCTGACGATGACCAACGGCCAATGGAACAGCCAGGTGCTCGCCAACCTGATGTTCGACTGGATGTTCCGCGGCGGCGGCGACTTCGGCCGCGGCGCAACCATCGCCATCATCATCATGATTGCCGTCATTCCGATCATGGTCTGGAACATCCGCCAGGCCAACAAAGAGACGGGAGGGCACTGAGATGACCGCCAAGACCGGAAAGTCCTTTGCCAGCCGCTTCGGCGTCCACATCGCCGTGTTCGTCTTCGTGGTGATCTGGACCATCCCCACGCTCGGCATTCTGGTCTCGTCGCTGCGCGACAAGGACCAGATCATTGCCTCGGGCTGGTGGAACTCCTTCGCCAGTTCCAGCCAGACCGAAGCCGGACGGTTGCCGGCGGCTTCGGCGCAGACGCAGAAGGACGGCAAATACGTCATCGAGGGCAACATCTTCGGCGACGGCGCCAAGCGCGAGATCAGCGCCTTCGGCGTCAAGTCGGCGGCGCCGACGCAATATCCGGCGGGCACCGCGGCCGATCTCGGCGACGGCGTCAGCCTGCAGGTCAATGCCGACGGCACCTTCGTCCTGTCCTCGCCGAAGGCATTCGAAGGCGAACGCGGCCAGCGCGTCTATTTCGCCTCGTCGGCGCCACCGAAGTTCACCACCGACAATTACAAGACGGTGCTGTTTTCGGAAGGCATAGGCCGCTCCTTCATGAACTCGCTGACCGTCACCATTCCCTCGACCGTCATCCCGATCCTGATTGCCGCCTTCGCGGCCTATGCGCTGGCCTGGATGCGCTTTCCCGGCCGCGCGCTCCTGATCGCCGTCATCATCGGCCTGCTGGTCGTGCCGCTGCAGATGTCGCTGATCCCGCTGTTGAAACTCTACAATGGCGTCGGCAGCTTCTTCGGCGTGCCGTCGAAGACCTATCTCGGCATCTGGCTGGCGCATACCGGCTTCGGCCTGCCCTTCGCCATCTACCTGTTGCGCAGCTATATCGCCGGCCTGCCGCGCGAGATCATGGAATCGGCGCGCATCGACGGCGCCAGCGACTTCGAGATCTTCGTCAAGATCGTGCTGCCGCTCTCCTTCCCGGTGCTTGCATCCTTCGCCATCTTCCAATTCCTGTGGGTATGGAACGATCTGCTGGTGGCGATGGTTTTCCTCGGCACAGAGGCCGATCAGATCGTGCTGACGGCCAAGCTCAATGCGCTGCTCGGCTCGCGCGGCGGTGACTGGGAGATCCTGACGACATCGGCCTTCGTGACCATCATCGTGCCGCTGATCGTGTTCTTCTCCCTGCAGCGCTATTTCGTCCGCGGGCTGCTTGCCGGCTCGGTGAAAGGAGGTTGAAACAATGCAATCGGCTTTGAAGGCGACGTCGAGACCAGACCCCGCCCTCGACCGCGACTGGTGGCGGGGCGCGGTGATCTACCAGATCTATCCGCGTTCCTACCAGGACTCGAATGGCGACGGCATCGGCGATCTGAAAGGCATCGTGCGGCGCCTGCCCTACATCGCCTCGCTGGGCGTCGACGCCATCTGGATCTCGCCCTTCTTCAAATCGCCGATGAAGGATTTCGGCTACGACGTGTCGGATTATTGCGATGTCGATCCGATGTTCGGCACGCTGGCCGATTTCGATGCGCTGGTCGCAGAAGCCCATCGCCTAGGCCTCAAGGTGATGATCGACGAGGTGCTGTCGCACACCGCCGACATCCACCCCTGGTTCAAGGAAAGCCGCTCCAGCAGGACCAATCCGAAGGCGGATTGGTATGTCTGGGCGGATGCCAGGCCAGACGGCACGCCGCCCAACAACTGGCTGTCGATCTTCGGCGGCTCGGCCTGGCAGTGGGACACCAGCCGCCAGCAATACTACATGCACAATTTCCTGGCCGAGCAGCCCGACCTCAACTTCCATAACCGGCAAGTCCAGGACGCGCTGCTCGACGTCACCCGCTTCTGGCTGGAGCGCGGCGTCGACGGCTTCCGCCTCGACACCATCAATTTCTACTTCCACAGCCAGGGGCTGGAGGACAATCCGCCGCTGCCGCCGGAAGAGCGCAACGACCAGACGGCGCCGGCGGTCAATCCCTACAACTACCAGGACCATATCTACGACAAGAGCCGTCCGGAAAATCTCGGCTTCCTCGAGCGCTTCCGCGCGCTGCTGGACGAATATCCGGCGCAGGCCGCCGTCGGCGAGGTCGGCGATTCGCAGCGCGGACTGGAAGTGGTGGCCGCCTACACCGCAGGCGCCAGACGCGTGCATATGTGCTATTCCTTCGACTTCCTGGCGCCGGAGAAAATCAGCGCCGCCAAGGTGCGCGCGGTGCTGGAAGCTTTCGGCCGGGTCGCCAGCGACGGCTGGTCCTGCTGGGCCTACTCCAACCACGACGTGATGCGCCCGGCCTCGCGCTGGGCCGCCGACGAGGCCGATCCGGTCGCCTATCTCAAGGTGATCTCGGCGCTCTTGATGTCGCTGCGCGGCTCGGTCTGCATCTACCAGGGCGAGGAGCTCGGCCTCGCCGAGGCGGAGCTCAAGTTCGAGGACCTGCAGGACCCCTATGGCATCCGTTTCT
>NZ_RZSC01000257.1:0-7701 GCF_003998155.1 Mesorhizobium sp. M1E.F.Ca.ET.063.01.1.1 | reverse complement strand
TCGGACGGTCCTCACGCCTTCGTCGCGCCGGCAATCAGCGCGTCGATCTGCTTTTCGACCTCGAGCCGCGCCTTCAGTTTGCCGGCAAAATCGGCGCCCGCCGACTTTGCCGCATCGGGCAGCGTATCGTATTCGCTGAGTGCCTTGGCATAGTCGCCCTGATTGACCGCCACCTCCAGGCGCGCCACGGTCTCCGGCGCGCCCTTGCCTTCGACCGTGCCGACCGGCCGCACCTTAACCAGCGACTCGGCGCTCGACACCAGGCTCTGGAAGAAGCCGGCATTCTGGTCGACCGGCGTTGCCGCCTCGACCATGGCGTTGGCGGCGGCCTCGACCTCCGAAGCGATTGTGGCGCGGGTCGGTACGCCCTTTTCGGCATAGGACCGCAGCACCGTGATCTCCGGCGCGTCCGGCGCGATCGCGGCGAAGGTGTCGAGCTCGGTCGCGAATGGCGCGCCGCGGTCGAGCGCCGCCTTCAGCGCCGAAGCGGCAATCGCCAGCGCGATCTTCGGCTGCGAGGCCTGCGCGTCGACCTTGCCGGAGAGCTGCGACACCGACTGTTCCAGCGCCGCGATCCGGCCGTCCTCGGCCTTTGCCGCGTCGCCGGCCGATTTCACCAGCGCATCGAGCCCGGCGAGTTTTTCGTTGAGCGGGCCAAGATCAACCGGTGCCGCGCTGCCGGCTTTCTGCAGGTCGGCGACAGCCGTCTCGACCTGTCCGACCTTGTCGTTGAGCGCCTTGAGCGCCGTGCCGTCGCCGCTCTGCCCGGCCGAGGATTTCAGCGCCGCGACATCCGACTTCACCTGATCGAGCGCCGAGGACAGGCCGTCGATCTTGGCCGAAGCACCGGTATCGCCCGATTCCTTGAGCGCCGCGATTTCACCCTTGAGCGAGGCGATCTCGCCATTGACGCCGTCGAGCGCCGCTCCGCCCGAGGCAGGCGAGCCGAGCAGACCGACCGCCTGCAGCAGGCCGGCGCCGGCAAGCGCGACCACGCCGCCGATGAGGCCGGCCGCAATCATGTTGACGCCAGAGCGCCTGGCGGCCGGCGAGCCGTGACCGTCGTCCCGGGTCTCGCTTGGTTTCGCCGCAGAGCCGGCGGAACTGGTCTTGGCCGCCGACGCATCCTCGAAATTGTAGCCGAAGTTATTCGGCTCGCTTTTCGGAGCCTCTTCGCCGCCCGGATAGGGCGCTTCCGCCTCATCCTTGGTCTTGGCCTCGGGTCCATCGACCCCGGCCTGCGCCGCATCGGCGTGTTCCCACGGTTCGATGTCGGCCTGCTCCGCATGGATCGGTTCCTCCGGAGCTTCCGGCTGCGAAGCGGCGGCCGCTTCCTCCGCCTTCGCCTCGTCGGTCTGTTCCGGATTGGCCTCGGCCTTGGCGGCATCCTCCTCGGTGATTCGCGAGACGGCGCCGGGCTCGAGCTCGATGGTCACCGGCTCGCGGTGGCTCTTCGAATGTCGCACCTTAGGCGTCTTGACCATGCTTGGGCTCCGCAAATTGGCTTGAGGATGGTTCGAAGGGTCTAGGGGATGCTCTAGCACATCACCAAGCGGTGAAAAGGGGCGGTGTGATGACGCGGCTCAGCGCGGCAGCGACAAAAGCGCCAGCAGCGCGTCTTCGTCGGGTTGGGACGCAATCCGAACCTTTTGCCCGGCGCCGCCGTCCAATGCATCGGCGACGCGCGCGGACAGCGCCAGCAGCTCCGCCCTTTCGAACAGGCCGCGCAAGGTGGCCCGGCGGATCAGTGGGTTCAGCGCCTCGGCAGCCTTGGCGGAATAGAGCAGCACCGCGTCGACGGGCTTATTCGAAAGATGCGCCACGACCTCCGCATCGTCGCGGTTCAGCCGAACGGTGTCGTATGTCTCGATCGCGTCAACCCGCACGCCGGCCGCAGCGAGCCGCTCCTCGAAGATCCGAAAGCGCACGCGGCCGCAAAGATAGACGATTTCTTGGCCTGCGAGATCACTATTGATCGCATCGGCCAACGCTCCTGCATCGCCCGGGCCTTCAGCGACAGAGAGAAAACCGGCCGCGCGGCAGGCCTCGGCCGTCCTTTTCCCGACCGCATGGCAGGGCAAGGCGGCAAGCGCCGCGACAAGTTCCCTGGGCGCATGACGAACCGCATTGGCGCTGGTGACGGCGACCGCGGCGGCAGTGGGGAAGAAACTTGCCTCGACCGGCAGCGCCGCCGTCTCGGTCAGCGGCAGCACAATGGGTTGAAATCCCTGGGCTTCGAGCCGCCGCGCCGTGCGGGAAGCGCCCGGTTCCGGCCTCGTCACCAGGACGCGGGCCATATCAGGCCCAGCCTTCGAAGAATTTGGCGCCGGCCTTGGCCCGCACGCTCCGAGCGGCCTCCGCGCCGATTGCCGCCGCATCCTGGGCCGAGCCGTCCAATTTGACCTCGTGCGACTCGGTCCCGTCCGGCGAGATGATCAGCCCGGCAAAGGACAGTTTTTCGCCCGATATCGTCGCATGGCCGGCGATCGGCGTGCGGCAGGAGCCGTCGAGCGCGGCGAGAAACGCGCGCTCGCAGGCAAGCGCCTGCCCGGTCGGCACATCGCGGATGACCGCCAGCATTTTTTCCACCGGGCCGTCGCCGATGCGGCTTTCGATACCGATCGCGCCCTGCCCCGGCGCCGGCGGGAATAAATCCAACGGCATCAGGTCGGTGATGACGCTCTCGAGTCCAAGCCGCTTCAGCCCGGCATAGGCGAGGATGGTGCCGTCGCCGACGCCTTCTTCCAGCTTGCGCAGCCGGGTCTGCACATTGCCGCGGAACATCACCACCTCGAGATCCGGCCGCATCCGGCGGATCAGCGCCTGGCGCCTGAGCGACGACGACCCGACCCTGGCGCCTTGCGGCAGATCGGTGATCCGCTTCGCCGTCTTGCCGATGAAGGCGTCGCGCGCATCCTCGCGCGGCAGGAAGGCGGAGAGCTCCAGCCCGTCGGGAAGCACGGTCGGCATGTCCTTCGACGAATGCACCGCGATGTCGATGCGACGATCTAGCAGCGCTTCCTCGATTTCCTTGGTGAACAGGCCTTTGCCGCCGGCTTCCGATAGCGGCCGGTCCTGGATGCGGTCGCCGCTGGTCGAGATGACGACCACCTCGAACGCCTGTTCGGGAAGGTCGTGCGCCTTCATCAGCCGCGACCGCGTCTCATGCGCCTGGGCCAGCGCCAGCGGGCTGCCGCGTGTTCCGATTTTCAAGGTTGTTTGCATGGCGCGCGGTCCGTGATAACCCCCGGCAGGCAAAGCCTGACCGGCCTTGTCCTATATAGGAAAGGCCGGCGACACAATCTTCGAGGACAGCGACCAATTGATCCGCGTTCTGGGCATTGAGACGAGTTGCGACGAGACGGCTGCCAGCGTTGTGGCGCTGGACGACGGCTCGGCGCCCGAAATCCTGTCCAATGTCGTGCTCAGCCAGATCGAGGAGCATGCCGCCTTCGGCGGCGTCGTGCCCGAGATCGCGGCGCGCGCCCATGTCGAGGCGCTGGACGGGATCATCGAGGCAGCGCTGACCGATTCGGCCATATCCCTCGACGAGGTCGACGCCGTCGCCGCCACCGCTGGGCCCGGTCTGGTCGGCGGGCTGATCGTCGGACTGATGACGGCCAAGGCGATCGCGGCCGCCGCCAACAAGCCGCTGATTGCCATCAACCATCTCGAAGGCCACGCGCTGACCGCAAGGCTGACCGACGGGCTCGACTTCCCCTATCTGCTGTTGCTCGTCTCCGGCGGCCACACCCAGATCGTCGCGGTGCGCGGCATAGGCGACTACCAGCGCTGGGCCACCACCATCGACGATGCATTGGGCGAAGCCTTCGACAAGACGGCCAAGATGCTCGGCCTGCCCTATCCCGGCGGGCCGAATGTTGAGAAGGCGGCGGCCAGCGGCGATGCGGGCCGCTTTGCCTTCCCGCGCCCGATGAAAGGCTCGGCGCAGCCCGATTTCTCCTTCTCGGGCCTGAAGACGGCCGTCCGCCAGGCCGCGACGGCGATCGCGCCGCTCAGCGACCAGGACGTCGCCGACATCTGCGCCTCTTTCCAGGCTGCGGTTGCGGATGCGCTGGGCGACCGTGTCGCGCGAGCGCTCGCCCGCTTCCGCCTGGAATTCCCGGACAAGGCGAACCCCGCGCTGGTCGTTGCCGGCGGCGTCGCCGCCAACCGGACGATCAAGGGCACACTTGAGGCGCTTTGTTCCAAAGCCGGCTTCACATTCCTCGCGCCGCCGCAGAAACTCTGTACCGACAATGCGGCGATGATCGCCTGGGCCGGCATCGAGCGGCTGCGCGCCGGGATAGTGGGCGAGAATGCCGCGGACTTCGTGCCGCGCTCGCGCTGGCCGCTGGACAGTGTTTCCGCTCCTTTGGTCGGCTCGGGCCGGCGCGGTGCCAAGGCATGACCAAGAAGACTAAAAGCGGCAGAAAGCCGCCCAGCGGCTGGCGCGTCGCGGTGCTGGGCGGCGGCGCCTGGGGCACGGCGCTGGCGCTGGCCATGCTGCGCGCCGGCCATTTCGTGCGGCTTTACGCGCGCGACGGCGAGACCGTGGCGGCCATCGATCGCGGCGAGAATGCGCGCTACCTGCCCGGCATCGCGATCGAGCCCGGCATCGTCGCCACCAGCGATATCGCCGCGGCGCTCGGCGGCACCGATTGCGTGCTGGTGGTGACGCCGGCGCAGTCGCTGCGCGCGGTGCTGGCCACCGCCGCGGACCATGTGCCGAAGGGCGTGCCGCTGGTTCTCTGCGCCAAGGGCATCGAGCGCGACACCGGCGCGCTGCTGTCGGCGATCGTCGAGGAGATCCTGCCGGACAACCCGGTCGCGGCACTTTCCGGCCCGAGCTTTGCCACTGATGTCGCGCGCGGCCTGCCGACGGCCGTTGTGGTCGCCGCCCGCGATGGCGAATTGGCAGCCGATCTCGCCGCCCGCTTTTCGGCCGAGAACCTGCGCTGCTATTCCAGCGACGATCTCATCGGCGTCGAGATCGGCGGCGCGCTGAAGAATGTCTTCGCCATCGCCGCCGGCGCGGTCACCGGAGCCGGGCTCGGCGCCAGCGCCCAGGCCGCCATGGTGACGCGCGGCTTCGTCGAGCTGCGCCGCATCGGCGCCGCCTTCGGCGCCAGGCCGGAGACGCTGATGGGGCTTTCCGGCCTCGGCGACCTTCTGCTCACCTGCTCGTCGGCGCAGTCGCGCAATTTCGCCTACGGCCTGGCGCTCGGCCAGGGCAAGCCGCTTGCCGGCCTGCCACTCGCCGAAGGCGTGCCGACGGCGGGCATTGCCGCCCGCATCGCCGCCGAGCGCGGCATCGATGCGCCGATCATTTCCGCCGTCGCCGCCATCCTCGACGGCAAGGTGACCATCGGCCAAGCCGTGACGGCGCTGATGACGCGGCCGCTCAAAACCGAAACCGACATCTGACCCTTGGAGTTTTGAACATGCTGTTTGCGTTGATTTGCAAGGATAAACCCGGCAGCCTGCAGCTGCGCGCCGACACGCGGCCGGCGCATGCGGCCTTCCTCGAAGGCCTGATCAGCGAAGGCAAACTTGCCTTTGCAGGCCCGTTCCTCGACGCCGATGGGAAGCCCGAAGGCAGCCTGGTGATGATCGAAGCGCCCGACATGGCCGGCGCGCAAGCCTTGGCCGCAGCCGACCCTTACGCCAAGGCCGGCCTGTTCGAAAGCGTCGAGATCCGTGCGTGGAACTGGGTCTTCCAGAAGCCTGCGACCGAATGAGGTTCGCTTGCGCTGCCCCTCATCCGCCTGCCGGCACCTTCTCCCCGTAAGAACGGGGAGAAGGGAGAAGCTCCAACGCTGGCGACCCCTCTCCCCGTCCTTACGGGGAGAGGATAGGGTGAGGGGCAGCGCCAACGCTGAATAATGGCCAACCGACAATGGCAATGGGACAACTGAGATGAACTACTGGCTGTTCAAATCCGAACCCTCGGTCTTTTCCTTCGAGGCGCTGAAGGCCAAGGGCAAGGCCGGCACGCAGTGGGACGGCGTGCGCAATTACGCGGCGCGCAACAACATGAAGGCCATGAAGATCGGCGATCTCGGCTTCTTCTATCATTCCAACGAGGGCCTCGACATCGTCGGCATCGCCGAGGTCTGCGCGCTTGCCCACCCCGACACCACGACCGACGATCCGCGCTGGGAATGCGTCGACATCCGCGCCTGGAAGGACGTGCCGAAGCCGGTGACGCTGGAACAGGTCAAGGCCAATCCGAAGCTTGCCGAGATGGCGCTGGTCCGGCTCGGCCGGCTTTCCGTGCAGCCGGTGACGCCGGCCGAATGGAAAGAGGTCTGCCGCATGGCCGGCCTCGACCCGGCGCCGTGACCAGGCTCACCCCGAAAAACGCCAAGACATTCATCCTCGACAACACGGCGCTGATGGCGCCGCCGCACGTGCCGGAAGTGCTGCTGCACTTGGCCGACGAGGCGCATGATCTGTGGCTGCGCACCGAGGAGGAGCTGGCCGAGATTGGCCTGCCGCCGCCATTCTGGGCTTTCGCCTGGGCCGGCGGCCAGGGCCTTGCCCGCTACGTGCTCGATCATCCGGCCGCCGTGCGCGGCAAGCGCGTGCTCGATTTCGCCTCCGGCTCTGGCCTTGTCGCCATCGCTGCCTTGAAGGCCGGAGCTACCGCAGTGGTTGCCGCCGATATCGACCCCTTTTGCAAGACGGTGATCACGCTCAACCTGGAAGCCAACGGCGTGAAGGCCGAATTCCTGGATGCGGACTGCATCGATACGGATGACGGCTGGGACGTCGTGCTCGCCGGCGATGTCTTCTACGACAAACCGTTGGCCGATCGGCTGATGCCGTGGTTCACGGCACTCAAGGCGCGCGGCGCCGATATCCTGGTTGGGGATCCCGGCCGCGCCTATCTGCCGAAGAAGGGACTGCAATCGCTGGCCGTCTACCAGGTGCCGGTGACGCGCGCGCTGGAGGATGCGGAGGTCAAGCGCACGACCGTCTGGCGATGGGGTTCTGCCGCTCCCGCTTGACGCCGCCGGCGAACCGGGATTCCATTCAGCCATATTTTTGGGCGACACGCATTCGGAGGGGGAACATGGATTTTTCAACGGTGAACTGGCTGGCGGTGATCGTCGCCGCCGTCGTGGCGTGGCTGTTCGGCGCCGCCTGGTACATGGGCTTGAGCAAGCCCTGGCTGAAGGCGGCAAAGCTTGACCCGGCGACCATGAAGCGCTCTGTCGTTCCGTTCATCGTCAGCTTCATCGCTGAGCTCATCATGGCGCTGGTCATGACGCTGGTTATCGGCGCGCTGACCGGCGGCGAGCCCAACCCGCTCGCCGGGGTGATCTTCGGCTTCGTGCTCTGGCTGGGCTTCGTCGCCACCACGCTTTCGGTCAACCACCGCTATCAAGGCTTCGGCTGGGGCCTGACGCTGATCGATGCCGGCCATTGGCTGGGCGTGCTGCTCCTCATCGGCGCGGTGATCGGGTGGTTCGGCGCGCCGGCCGGCTAGGGCGCCATCATGTCGGCGTCTTCGCCGCTTCCTCGATAAGCCATTCGCGAAAGGCGGCGACGCGCGCGTCGTCCTTCACGGCTTCCGGATAAACCAGGAAATAGGCGAACTCCGGCGCCACCCTGATGCCGAGCTCGAAGGGTCGCACCAGACGCCCTTGCGAAAGGTCGTTGGCGACCATGGCGAAGTCGGCCAGCGCCACCGCA